>SCVJ01000024.1 GCA_004322425.1 Chitinophagaceae bacterium | reverse complement strand
CGGAACCGTTAACCAACTTCAAATAAATAAGGACACCCTTTTTGCAACTCTTAATTTAAAAGCAAAAGAAAAAAGCGGGTTAGAAATAAAGTCGTTTTTTGCAGATGCAATGATGAACTCAAACAGTTTGCAATTAAAAGATCTTTTGTTGCAAACCAATAAAAGCACCATTCGCCAATCTTTGTTTTTGAATTTTGAAAATGAGAAAAATTTTCTTTCTACTGCAAAAATTAATCTCGCATTATCAGCATCTGAAATTCATAGCGACGATATCGCATTTTTTGTTCCTGCTTCTTCGGGTATCAATAAAAAGATAAAACTCTTCGGTAACTTTAGCGGTACGCAAAAGGATTTAACTGGAAAAAATATTTTCATCAAAGCCGGCAACCATACTGCTTTTCGTGGATCTGTACGATTAAAAGAATTATTGGATGCTGAAAAAACATGGATGGAAATTAAGGCAACAAACCTGAGTAGCACGTTGGCAGATCTTCATTCATTTTTCCCTTTTTTGCTAAAAGAATCTTTTAAAAAAATTGCACCTTCTACTTTAATCAGTTTCTCAGGTGTTATTCTTGGAACGTTGAAAAATTTTCAAACCAAAGGAACTTTGCTAAGTTCCTTTGGAAATATTTCTACAAATCTGCAAGTCAAATATTCTAAAGAAACTGTACCGTCTTTTTTAGGTAAAATTGAATCCGACAATTTTAATTTGGGAGGATTACTGCAGGATAAAAATTTAGGAAACATTTCCTTTCAATCCGAAATAAAAGGAACCGACTTAGGCAAAGCAAATTTTGAAACCACCATTGAAACAAAAATTCATCAACTTGAATATAATAAATATGCTTATCAAAACATTTTATTGAATGGCAGTATTTCTCAAAAAATATTTTCAGGAAATTTATCCATCAACGATAAAAACGCCATAGGAAACTGGAAAGGGGAAATCAATTTTTCAGATTCAATTCCAAAAAATGAATTCTTAGCACAGATTGAAAAACTAAATTTCAAACCACTGAATTTTTCAAAACAAGATTATTCATTTAAAGGAAATGTAAATGCTAATTTCTCAGGCAATACATTGGATAATATTGTGGGGAAAGCAGGCATTACAAATGGGAAAATTAGTAAAAGCGATAAAACCATTTTCTTTGAATCTTTGCAACTGAATTCAATTGTAAGCAATCAACAAAAAATTATTACAATAAATTCCGATGAATTTGAAGGTGAACTAAAAGGTAACTTTTCGATGAAGGAATTCCCAAATGCTACTAATCATTTTCTGGCCCACTATTTTCCATCATCCATTGTTGTACGAAATAAAAAAACTGCTCCACAAAATTTTGAATTTAGATTCCAATCCAACTACATCGATACGTATATTAATTTTTTCGACAGCAGTATTCACGGTTTCAATAGTTCACTGATTGAAGGAAATTTTAATTCCGAATCGCAACAATCGAATCTCAGTATTTCCTTTCCATTTGTTGCTTATAAAAATTATCAATTTCAAAATCTTCGCATCAATAGTGCAAGCAATTTTGGTAAATTGAATTTTTCAGGAATGGTGGATCAAATAGATATTAATGACGACATCAAAATTCCGTTTACTAAAATTAATATCGCAACGCAAAATGATTTTTCAAAACTTAGTCTTCAAACTCAATCCACTAATAAAAATATTCCATCAGGTTCCATTCAAACGACGATAGAATCGTTTAACGACGGTGTTGCTATTAGTTTTGATTCATCGCAATTTGTAGTAAACGGTAAAATTTGGACGATTGAAAAAAATGGAAAATTGGAACTTCGCTCAAATAGTAATGTACAAAGTGAAATAACATTAAAAGAAAGTAATCAGGAAATAAACATTCGTACAAAACCATCCACTAACGGTTCATGGAATGACATTTTGGTTTCGCTAAAAAAACTAAATATGGGAGACCTCATCCCCTATTTTACAAAATCAAATAGTATTGTAGGGCTCGTGTCAGGCTCAGTTTCTATTGAAGATCCTTTACAAAAATTTATTGTATCGGGTAATGTGCAAACCGAAGAGTTACGATTTGAAACAGATTCCATTGGTCAAGTAAAATCCAATTTCGAATATAATGGCAGCACCGGCCAACTGCTTGCAACCGGGAAAAATTTGAATGAAAAAGAAAAAGTTGGTTTTGCTATAAATCTTAATATAAAAGATTCTGTACTGAAAAAAGAAAATAGCATCAGTATTGAAACGGAGAATTATCCTATAAAAATTGTAGAACAGTTTATTGGTAATTTATTTACAGACTTACAAGGTTATGCCACAGGGAATTTAAAAATTGTTGGTAGTGGAAGAAATCAAAAATATATTGGAACACTTCGAACACACGACGCAGGACTGAAAGTTTTATTTACGCAGTGTTCTTATAAAATTTTGGATACAGATATTCGCTTCACCGAGGATATGTTGGATTTGGGAACAATGAAATTGATTGATCCCATTACTCAAAATACGGCAACACTCAGCAAAGGAATCATCAAACATAATTCGTGGAGAAATATGGATTATGACATTCGCTTGCAAGTGGATAACCAACCGATGCAATTATTAAATACAACAGTACAGGACAATCAAGATTTTTTTGGCAATGCCAAGGGCACTGGATCGTTTTCATTTACAGGTCCCGAGTCGGATTTATTATTAAAAGTAGCGGCTACTGCTTCGTCACGTGATAGTTCCTATGTTACAATTCCTAACATTCAACAAAGAAAAAATAGTGTAGCCGATTTTTTAGTTGAGAAAAAATATGGACGAGAAATTATCGATTCCGTTGCGAAGAGTGGCGGGATAAAACTTAAATATGATGTTGTAGTTACGGGAAATCCCATGGTTAATATTCGAATCATTCCCGAAGAAATTACGGGAGATGAAATTCGCGGACGAGGTGAAGGAACGCTACGGATTCTTTCCGGAACTACTGAACCGCTCAGCATCCATGGACGATATCAGATTAACGAAGGAAATTATCTTTTTACTTTTCAATCTTTTTTTAAAAAACCTTTCGAGTTGAAAAAAAATGCTAACAATTATATTGAATGGAATGGAGATCCTTATCAGGCAACTGTTAATATTGATGCCATTTATAAGACTGATAAAAAAGTAGATTTTTCGCCGTTAACATCCGGTGGATCGGCCACAACAAGCAGCAGCACATCTTTTCGTGATTTTGTTTATGTAATTGCAAAACTCAGAGGCAATTTGTTTCAACCTTCCATTTCATTTGAATTAGATTTTCCACCCGAAAGCATCGCACAAAAAGATATGGCGGTTTCATTTCTACTAAATCAACTTCAGAAAAATGAAAATGAACTTAACAAGCAAGTTGCCTTCCTAGTTGTTTTCAACAGCTTCGCACCATCGGGAACTACGTCATCGCTTGCCGGAATTGATTTAGTGGTGAACAGTATTTCTGGACTTTTATCAGGACAAATAAATGGAGTGCTTAATAATTTATTAAGTCAGAAATTAAAAATTCCCGGTTTGTATGTCAATTTCTCTGGATCATTATATAACCCCAACCCTTTTACTACCAATAATCCGGGACTTGGTTACGACAGAACCAATTTGAATGTAAATGTTGCAAAAACGCTTTTCAACGATAGAGTTGTTTTAACGTATGAAGGAAATTTTGATTTGCCATTCCAATCTACAACCCAAATAAAAACCGAGTTCCTTACCAATTTTGCCATTGAATATCTCATCAATAAATCGGGAAGCGTAAGAGCAACCATTTTTCATAAAGAAAATGCCGACTTTTTATCGGGAAATACTACAACGGGCAACAAATCAAAACGATTTGGAGGCAGTTTAACTTACCGAAGAGAGTTCAACAAATTGGCAGACTTTTTTCGTAAGAAAAATTAATTTCAGTTATACAATTCAATAAAAAAGGATTTAGAATCAATTGAATAATTGCAGCATTTAGACCAAAATATATGTCTTTTAAAACGAAGTGAATCCACCATTTAATTGCCTGAATAACCAAGATATACACAATGTTAATATTTCCCTATATTTATCTCGGATTTGACAACCTATATTTACATCCAAAATCAATAATTTATGCTTAAGAGAATTGTTTTGTTTTTTATTACGCTATTTATAGCTAGTAACTTTTTAACGGCTCAAATTACGACCAGTAGTTTAACGGGTACAGTAAAAGACCCTGCTACTAAAGAAGCTCTTGTGGGTGCAACGATTAGTGCAACACATACGCCTTCTGGTACGAAATTTTCTGCCGTAACTCGTGCCGGTGGACAATATACCATCTTCAACATGCAAGTTGGAGGTCCGTATAAAATTGAAATTTCATTTGTAGGATTTGTAACACAATCCGTGGATGATGTTTATTTGAAATTGGCTGAAACGTTGACAGCAAATGCCGATCTTGTAAAAACAGGAACTGTTTTGGAACAAGTTGTTGTTACTTCTCAAAAGAGAAATGCAATACTTAGTGCCAACAGAACCGGATCTGTTACAAACGTTGGTATTCGTGAAATTCAACGATTACCCAGCATTAGCCGAAACATAAATGATTTCACTCGTTTAACACCACAAGCCAATGGTGCTTCAGTTGGTGGTGGTAACTATCGTCAAAATAACTTCACAATTGATGGAGCCGATTTCAACAATAGTTTCGGAATTGGAACTAACCTTCCAGCAAACGGCTCACCAATTTCTGTTGATGCCCTTGAAGAAATTTCTGTAAACGTTACTTCTTTTGATGTACGCCAATCTGGTTTTATTGGAAGTGCTATAAACGCAGTTACTCGTTCTGGTAAAAACAAACCTTACATTTCAATGTATCATTATTTCAGAACTGAAAAAGAGCAGGGAGATAAAGTTGACAAAGTAAAGATTGTGCCTACTCCTTTTGAATATGACCAATGGGGATTTAGCGTGGGCGGTGCCATAGTTCGTAATAAATTATTCTATTTTGTAAACTATGAAACAGAGAATCAACCTAAATTAATTTCTACAAGAGTTGCTGCAAGTGGTTCTCAACCTTTTGGTAGTGCGTCAAACATTGCTCGACCAACAGAAACAGAATTAAACAATATCAGTCAATACTTGAAAAATACTTATCAGTACGAAACGGGGCCTTATCAAGGCTATTCCACTCAAATTGAAAGAAAGAAAATGTTGATGCGCATAGATTGGAACATAAATAACAATCACCGTTTCAACATTCGTTACAGTAATGTTGAAGGTGGTGAGCCGAATCCTCCAAGCACATCGAGATCTCCACTTTCCGGATATACTTTCGGGGCAGGACGTACCGATATCAATGCTTTGTGGTTTAAAAATTCAAACTATTTTCAAGAAGCCAACTTTACATCTATTTCAGCTGAATTGAATTCAAAGTTTGGTATTTTTTCAAATACACTTAGAGGAACTAGTACTTTACAAGATGACGTTCGTTCAACAACTAGTACACATTTTCCTTTTGTAGATATTTTAAAAGATGGAACTCCATTCACATCATTTGGTTACGAACCTTTCTCTTTCGGAAACTTGAGAAGAGTAAAAATGTCTTCTCTTGTTGACAATATAAGTTGGAGATTGGGTAAACATGATTGGACCGTTGGTGCTCAAATTGATTTAAGCACTACTAAAAACGGTTTCCAGCGTTTTGGAGCTAGCTATTATACTTTCAATTCTTGGGATGATTTTGTAAACGGAGCAAAACCTCGTGACTTTGCATTGACTTATTCTTTGTTACCAGACTTTGCACAAGCTTACCCTAAGTTTGAATTCACACAAAAATCTTTTTACGTACAAGATGAAATATCTTTTAACAACAGATTAAAAGTAACTGTTGGACTTCGTTTCGACAAGCCAGGTTTCCCAACGGATCTTCCAGAAATTAAGAAACATCCATTGGTGGCAGCTTTAAGTTTTGCGAATGGAGAACAATTGAATACAGGAATATTACCAAAAGAAAGAACATTAGTTTCTCCTCGTATTGGTTTCAATTGGGATCTTTATGGAGATCGTTCTTTACAAATTCGTGGTGGAACTGGAATTTTTACTGGAAAGATTCCTTTTGTTTGGATAGTTAGCCAAGTGGGTGATGCTGGAATGCTTCAGGTTACTCAAACTTATGTTGGACAAGCAAACACTCCTGGACCATTTAATCCAAATATTGGTGCTTACAGACCAGCTTCTGTTCCTGCAGCTGGAACTGTAATTCCTAGTACAATTACAATTATTGATCCTGACTTTAAAATGCCTCAAACCATGAAGACAAGTCTTGCAATTGATACAAGACTTCCTTGGGACATGACATTTTCATTGGAAGGAATATATAATAAGGATATCAACACTGCTGTTTTCAGAAATCCAAATTTAGTGAACCCAGCTCCTTTATCAGTTCCTGGATATGTTGACAATAGAATGATTTATCCGAGTGTTATTACACAACGTTTTATTAATCCTTTGACTACTGCCGGTTTAGCAAGCCCTGCCGGTACGCAAGCTTTCAATACAATTGTTTTGGATAATGGCGACAAAGGAATGTATGCTTCTTTATCTGCAAAGGTTGATAAGCAATTCAGCAATGGAATGTTTGCATCATTTGCTTATATCAAATCTTTTGCTAATAATTTATTTGATGGTAGTGGTGATCAACCTCTTTCTGCTTTCCAAAGTACAGCAACTGTTAATGGATCTAATTTCCCAGTTTTGGGTTATGCAGGATTTGTAGTTCCTGACCGTGTTATTGGTACTTTCTCTTATAAGAAAGAATACTTTAAGCACATGGCAACTACTGTTTCTTTGTTGTACACAGGATCAATTGACGGAAGATTTTCGTATACTTATTCTGGCGACTTTAACAGAGACGGAACAAATTTCGATTTGATTTATATTCCTAATAATCCTTCCGAAATCACATTTGTATCCAATACAATTGGTACAACTACTTATTCCGCTCAACAGCAAAGTGATATGTTCTTCGCCTATATTGATCAAGATAAATATCTTAGAAAACATAAAGGACAGTATGCAGAACGCAATGGAGCACAAGTTCCTTGGCGCAATCAGTTTGATATAAAAATTCTACAAGATGTGTTTACTAATATTGGAAAACACAGAAATACAATTCAAGTTAGTTTGGATATAATGAATTTTGGTAACTGGCTGAATTCAAAATGGGGAATTCAAAAATCAATCAATGCTGCTTCTATTTTAGTACCCACCAACATCGCGTCTTTAGTTCCTGGTGGTACTGTAGCGCCAACATATAGATTGGCAACTTTTGGAACAGCTCCTGTTACTACAACTTTCAGAGACAACCTAAGTATTTTCTCAACTTATTACATGCAATTTGGAATTCGTTATATTCTAAACTAATAACCAATTTCACAATATTCAAAATCCTCCGCTTTGCGGGGGATTTTTTTTTTAGAAATAAGTAGAAACACCAATTTGAATAGCCCCTTGTTTGGAAGGTGGATTACCTAAAAGATCCGTTTTCCATTGGTAACGGTAATTAAGACGAAATACTGTTTCGGCTGTTGGTCGCCAACTTATGGCGGGAGTAATTGAAAAAATATCTTCACTAATATTTTCATTCGTAGAGTTAAATTTTCCTTTGTTCCAATCAACATATTCAACGCGCATTGCAGCATTTAGTATGGAATTTTCAAAACCAAAAATTTTACCTTTATAAATTGGTTGCACTACATCAACAAATCCTCCAACTTGCTTTTTTCCAAATTGTTCGGTATAGGTTGCCGGAACATCTACAATCACCCAAGCCCATTCTGCTACAATTGAAGTTTGCAACTTTGAAATTTTTGTATTAAAATCAATAGCAAACACATCGGCTCTTCTTTTTTTATCAAGAACAAAACCATCATCCTGAAATTTATTATAAACGCCGCCCATCCAGGATAATCCAAACTCACCGAATTTACTATTTGCCAAAGAAACTTTTGATGTAGCTAATAAACTACCATTAAAACTTTCTTCAAATCGATCTTTATTTTCTTTTACGGCAGGCAAAAATGTTTTATTCTCGTCGTTGGCAATTATTTTATCGTTCCACCCATTGGTTAGATAGAATTCATATCCATAACTCCAATCATTTTGGTTTCCTTTACCGTATAATCCCATTCCTACATTACTGAATGTAGCAGGGAGCAATTGAGTAGCCGCAATTGGGCGATCGACAAATTCCCATTTTGGTCCATCGTGATTTTGATTGAAGGCCGCAATAGGATTCATTATAATTCCTGTGCGCAAATTAAGTAACGAAGTAAACTCTACATCCAGCGCTGCAAATTCAATATTAATTTCTTTGGTGCCTTCTTCAAATTCTATTTCCGACAAATAAGAAAATCGGTTTGCAATTGCAGTAGAAAAAAATAAAGTCATGCGCCTCATTTGAAACTGATGCCCTTCACCAATTCCGTTTTCTTTAGCATATTGATAATTAGCTTCTGCATATCCACCGATTGCCAATGGCAATTTATTCAATTTTAAAAAAGGTCGGTTATAAATTGCATTCATATTTAATGGCAACCCAATGGAATCCCTAACTCCACGACGCAATAATTCGGAACTCACTTGAGATGAAAGTTGAATTGAAACGCACAATCCAATTGCAAAAACAGTTATTTTTTTCATGACTTTCTTAAATCAATAAATAATTCATTCTTGTTAACGGTTACTGTAAATGTTTTTAAATTTTCTGAAGCAGGTCCATTCAAAACAATTCCTTGATTGCTGAACTCACTTCCATGTGCCGAGCAGTAAAGTTTCATTGCGGAAGCTTTTAATTCTGTGCCTTGATGTGAACACTTCATCCAAACGGCATTATATTCTCTTTCATTCATTCGATAAATACAAATGGGATATAATAAGCTCTCGTTCCTTACAATGATAAATGGTCTAAATTCCGGTTTGTTATTTTTTAGTACAACAAATTCAGAAATAGGAACCATCAACCCATCGTTATTTATTGATGCATTTATATAACGAATTGTTTGGCATGAATTAAAGGAAGTTCCAAGAAAAGTTGCGGCCACACAAGCTTTGCAAGTATTACTAATAAATTTTCGTCGACTGTTTTTTGATTTTTCAAGACTCATCACAATGATTCTAAAAATTTAAGTAATTGACTTTTTTGTTGAGCATTTAATTGTTGAAAAGCATTTTTACTTTGCGCCCCTTCTCCCCCATGCAAAAGAATTGCCTTCTCAATTGTTTTAGCTCGACCATCATGCAACAAAAAATATTGCCCTCCTTGAGATTGTTTCGATAATCCCAAACCCCAAAGTGGCGTTGTTCTCCATTCAGAACTAAGTGCTGAACCTTCCGTGTATCCATCATCTAATCCTGAACCCATATCATGCAACAGCAAATCACTATATGGACTTATTTGCTTTCGAGACAACGCTGCTATGGAAGAGTAGCCAGTTGTTAATTGAGGAGTATGACATTTTCCACATCCTGTTTCTATAAATATTTGTTTCCCAGAAATAATTTCTTGATTGCTTATATTTCTTTGAATGGGAGCTTTTAAAGTTTGTAAATAACCTACAACGTCATGAATAGTTTTATTCGCCACTTCAGCATCTACTACTTGTCCGCTATAGGTATCGATAGTTTCGAAGTTTGAACTTATTCCCATATCTTGATTGTAGGCATTTGCTGTTTGTTGTCGTAAATCATAAACAGCAGCTTTTCTTCCGAACCTGCCAATGTATTTTCCGTTTTGAATAATTGCATCTCTTCGGATATTTACATAACTCGGAATCGAAATCCAATTTGGGCGTCCAGAAATTCCATCTCCATTGGCATCAAATTCATCTGACAAAGACAAAAGAGTTGCATCAGATACTTCTTCCAAAAAGCCTAATCCAGTTGTTGCTGGAGGTAAAAATTTTGAAAAAGTGCTACCAATTGGAATTTGTTCAGGCAAAAAACCGGGAATGGCTCTGTTTTGTAACTGTGGCCCTCCTTGATTTAAAAACTGATTCCCCAATGAATTAGTTTGCCCAAAGCGAATTAACGAAGTAAAAGGATGACCTTTTCCATCACCGGCATGGCAGGTGCCACAAGAAGTTGCGACAAACAATGGCCCCAATCCTTTTTCGGGTGTAAATATTTCATCATTAAAAGCTACATCTCCTCTTATAAAAATTGCCTTTTGCTCGGCAGTTAATCCTTCTACTGGACCATCCAACACTGCATCATCTTCCGGTGCTTTAGGAAATAATTTTGCACAACTAACAACTAGGACGCAGGCAGCCACTAAAACACCAACGACACTATTTATTTTTTTATTCACTTTCTATTTTTACAAATTTATGGTATTCCTATATATTTTTATTTGGTTTCCCAAATTATTTTTACTTTTGTTCCAAATTACCATTAAACATGGCGCATTTTACACATCACTCAGAAGAAAATTATTTGAAAGCCTTGTACAAGTTGAGTTACAGTACTGTCAAAAAAGTAAATAATACTGCTCTTTCTCAGCTAATTGGTCATAATCCAGCTACCGTTTTGGAAATGGTTCGGAAACTTGTAGGTAAAAACCTAGTAACCACTTTGCCGAATAAATCTCTAAAGCTTACGCCAAGTGGAGAAAAAAAGGCGCTTTTAATCATTCGAAAACATCGTCTTTGGGAAGTTTTCTTAACAGAAAAATTAAATTATAGCTGGAACGAAGTTCATGTTTTAGCAGAGCAATTAGAACATATTGAAAGTAATGATTTGGTGGATCGTTTAGAAAAATATTTGGGATTCCCAGCAGTTGATCCTCATGGAGATACTATCCCCGACAAAAAAGGGAAGCTGAAAGTTCAAGAATCAATACCGCTTGAAAATGCTGTAGCTGGAAAAAATTATCGAATTTTAAATCTTGCCGATACAAACGATGTCTTTCTTCAATATTTAGAAAAACTAAATATTCGGCCTGGTAAAAAAATAAAATTAGTGAGTCGAAATCAATACGACAATTCTGTAATGATTATGCTGCTAAAAAAAATAATCCCGTTAAGTGAGAAGGTGACAAAAAATATACTGGTAGAACCGGCTTAGTTTTTATTCTTTCTTAAAGCATTCAGAAAAATATGTTCGTAACTAATCATAAAACTGGATTTCATCAACCTTTCAATATCACTCTTTAATTGAAATCTATAACCAATGTTTAATTTGCTGGTGCTCTTGAAAATCAATTGAATCGCCGGCGCCAAATCTGTATAATAGGTTTCTTCATTATGGCTTAGATTTTTACCTGCTAATAATTCTGCATAAATATTTAGATTCAATTGATTATAACTTGTGTAATTAATTGGCAAAACAAGATAACCAGCGGAGAGAGAGTAATTCAATGCATCATATTCATATTGGCCGTTATAATCTTTATACCTTGGATTTAATAAACTAATAAAATTAAAGTTGCCCGATATAGCCAACTTATTCCACAACTGAGTAGCTATTATTCCAGATTGAATTCCGCTGTGATCTCCCGATAAACTCAGTTCATTATGATCCAAATGATTTCGGCTATAGGCTGCCGAAGTAAAAACAGCCATCCTAAAATGTTTGTGGACTTCGTCTATAGACAAAAATCGATATTTTAAATATGCTTTTACTGATTCGAAGATAAATTTTTCATCGTGCATATCTGAAAAACTCATACTCGTATGTAGCATCCAATTTTTATTCAAACCAAACATAACTTCGGGATTATATCGCTGTAACATTCTTGTAGAATGCATGCCTTGGCCATACATCGTGTTCAATTTGTAACTAATGGATCTGGATGGCATATTTGAAGCGGGTTCAGAAGCCGGATATAATTCTTGTCCCAACAATGTTGTTGAGAAAAATAATGCAACAGCAAGGAGCAACTTGTACATAAATTACTTTTTAAGATTCGTTAATGTCCTAACTATACTTTCTAATTTTTCTTTATCAGGATTAATGGCTACTACATTTCCAAGTTGATCAATTAAAAATGAAGACGGGATAGCTTCAATATTCCATTTTAATGCAGCAACAGCATCCCAGCCATTTGTATCAATTACTTGTAGCCAAGAAATTTTATCTTTTATAATTGCTCTTTTCCAATCCTTTATGTTTTCATCCAACGAAACTCCCAAGATTTCAAATCCTTTTTCTTTATAATGATTATAGAGATTAACCAATTGTCTGTTAGAAGCTCTGCAAGGAATACACCATGAAGCCCAAAAATCTAAAAGAAATACTTTCCCTTTCATAGAAGAAAGTCGGATTGAATCTCCTTGCAACGACACTAATGTGAAATCCAAAGAAGGATCACTGATATTCGCAAACGCAGATTGTGATTGAATCTGTTGTGTTATAGATCCGAGAACAATTATTAAAATTAATAGTTTAATTTTCTTCATAACAAAATAATAAAACTTCTCCGCCTTTACGGAGAAGTAATTTTTTAAATAACTACATGATAAATTCGAGTGTTTCCGCTCACTCCTGCTTTTTCACAACAAGTAGATGACTTTCCGGTTTGCACGCATGCCATATTAGAAGTCGTGCTAATTTTTTTAAACTCTTTGTCGGAAAGAAACCCTTTGTCAACAATTTTAAAAGTTACGGCTCCCTGAATCTGTTTCCCACTTCCGTTAAGAAAATGAAAGATTTTACCGTCAATCTTTTCGTGACTATCTTTTTCCACTTTTAGATTTTGTGAAACTCCTTCTACTTTGAGTGAAGCAACGGAAAATCCTGCGTCAACCACAGCGTCTTTTAATTTATCAAACTCTACATTACTAGACGGATTAAAATTCAGAATATATTCTTGGGCTTTTATATTTACGCTAACGCTTTTCACAAAATCAACTTTTTCCAATGCTACTTTAACGGCTTTGGAACACATTGAACAAGTCAATCCACTGGCTTGTAAAGTAGCTTTTGAAAACTGCCCTTCCGAGTTTAGCACAGTAACTAGTAAAAATAAAATAATAATAAAATTTTTCATAACTATCTGTTTTATGATTTCTTACAACAATCTTTACCGCTGTGTCCTTCCTTGTTGCACTTTCCTTCTTTACAGCAACTCATTTTATTTCCGTCGTTTGTATTGGTACAACATTCTTTGTCTTTACAAGAAGCCATGTTTGCACAACAGTTTGCTTCTTTACCACATTTATCATTGTCGCAACAAGATTTTTTTTCAACTTCTCTGTCATACTTGCAACATGAGTGTAGCTTGTTATATGCTTCGGTTGTAGCCTTATCTGTTGGTGTATCGTAACCAGCTAATGCGATGGCTTGCTGAATTTTAGCAGCACTTGATGAAGTGGCATCATATTTAACGGTTAGCTGCTTTGAATCTACATCCCAAACAGCATAAGAAGCGCCTGCATTTTTTGACGCCTTTTCAATCTTTGATTTACACATTTCGCAATTGCCCCAAACTTTAAAACTTTCTTTTTTTGCTTGTTGTGCAAAAGCGGTTACAGAAAAACAACATGCCATTAAAATAGCAGTCATTAATTTAATTGATTTCATATACTTAATTTTTATTTTGAAATAATAAAGAATACACAATCTCCCGAAATTATTCGAGGATTAACTTAATCGCACTTTATGAAAGTGGCAGATGGAAATACTATAGCCTAAAAACGCAATTCAACAAATAAACATCGTGTTTATTCAGCGGTGGAGAATGTGCTATAAAATTTTGTGCAGAATTATATTTTTCTGGAACTCTTGAATTGATTTTTGCAAAAAAATCATTCGCATACTTAGTTTCATGAAATGAGTATTGCAAACTTTTCACTTGATGATCAATCTGAAGTTTAATAACCTTTACTTCATTTTGGCAGCAATCCATTGCTTCATCCATATGCATACCACAAGCACTACAAAATTCAGATTTTACAGAACCCAGTTGAACCGAATCAATACGGTCCATGCAATAATGCAGATTAATTACTATGCCACAAGTAGCAGCAAAATAGAATACAAGAAATATGGAAGCAATTCCTTTTTTCACAGCACAAAGCTACAATCTAAAATTCAAACGCTAATTTTTTATCCAAAATTTCTTCCCCCTTTAAATAGAATTGTGAATCAGTTAACAAAACTCCAATAAATGCCCAAACGAATTACCATTCCCGGATAAGGATATCCAGCAGCAGCCAAGCTGTTGTTGGTAAATTTAAAGTTGCCTTTAGGATCCAAAGTATGGAGATTTTCGGCCCGCAAAAATGCCCTAAAACTTCTAATTCGAAAATGTACAAAAGCCGCTAAATCTGGAATATTATTTATTGTAACACTATCTTGAAAAAAGAATTTCCCCACCAATGGAGAATAGCTATACGCTTTGTAAGCTGAATGGTAACGAGATTCGAGGCCAATTGAAATGTTCAAATTTTTGAATCCCAAATTTCCATCATACCCAAATCTATTCCTGATAAATAGTAAAGGAACATTGATGGGTGATTGCAATGATTTTTGTTGTACAGTTACATCAGCATACCAAACCCAATTTTTCCCAATTTTAAATTTCTTTTCCGCAGTAATTCGAATAAGATGAAACAGAGTAGCTTCTTGTTGCAGTTTGTAAAAAGTAGTGTAATAAAGATAATTACTAATTAAAAAATAATTGCCCGACAATTTGAAATTATATTTCGGAATAAAAAAAGAAGCTGACAATTGAACATCATTTTCTTTTTTAAACTCTTTTAATCCATCTAAATAAAAACTACTTCTTCTGTCAAATAAAAAAGAAGGGGAACGATTACTGTTACTAAATCCAAGTTCAACGTATGCTGCTTGCTTTCCCGAAAACTTTTTTAAATTAACAGAGGTTGTATAATCGCCAGAATTAAACCCATTTAAATAGAACATCCCACTAGCTTCCAAATCCCACTTTTTATTTTTAGTTACATTTTGATAGGCTCCAAGTAATGCGAGATTATAGAATGAGGGAGAACTAGTTGAAAAACTTCCTTGAAGATTTTGAATTCGGATGCCCGCTTTTATGAATTGTAATAAATTTTTAGCGTCGGGGAATTGATAAATTGAAAATTCATTCACCACTTCTTTCCAAGTATCTTTTTTAAGAACGGTGTCCCATGCCGATTGAATACTAAATCCATAGTTTTTTTTATAATACAATGAATCAGCATTGTTATCCATGAATTCAAACTGATATTTATTATAATTGAAACTGTATTCAAATCTTAGACGTGGATAAAAAAGTGGGATAACTGTTGAGTCACTAACTAAAGAATCCTTTTTGCCGAAATCATATTGTTGACGTACCATAAAAGAAGCATCCGCATATTTATTACCTGTATTAATTGTGTTGTTGAAAAAATTACGCGTAAAATAATTATTCCCTCCCAATTGCGTAGGAATATTAAAACGATCTTGCGAGTAAATAGGATCATTAAGATAATCCTTGTCGTTTTTTATCCCTCCATTTTCTTCCGATTGAATTTTATTTGAAAGAATAATAAAATAATTATTGTACCGCTTATTCGCTGATTGAAACCAAGACGAAACAAGATAATTATTGTGGTTGGTTTTTTGATTTTTAAATGTTCCGGGAGAATTAATTAATCGATATTGAAACAAAATATTCCAATTGGGTTTAATATTTTGAGTGTGCTGAGTTTCAATAAGCTGCTCTGTTCTTCCACCTAAAAAATATGCTAACTCTGTATACGGTCTTGTTGTGTTGAAAAATCTAACTTCTTCTGGTTTCCATCGATACACATCAAAAGCATGAAAGCCATGATTCCAACCAATGTTTTTTTCGGTTGAAAATAACATTGACCTCGTTGCTGTTCCAATATTTCCTAAAAAAATATGATCAGCAGGAATTGGGAATCGTTTCGTAAAATCGGAAATAGTTGAATCTAGTTTATGACTTTGTAATGAAGATAATAGTTGGAAAGAAATAGTCAGAGAATCTTCAAACTTATCTCTACGAGCTAAGCTATCGGTACCTTGCCCTCCTCCACTAAATGATTTTTGAAGGCCACTTATTTGATTGATTCCCGGAATAGAACTGGGCATCGCTCCTCCGGACTTGGGCATATTCATTGGCCGCTCTTGCGCT
This sequence comes from Chitinophagaceae bacterium, assembly GCA_004322425.1. Classification (GTDB taxonomy): domain Bacteria; phylum Bacteroidota; class Bacteroidia; order Chitinophagales; family Chitinophagaceae; genus VBAS01. The sequence goes on along the minus strand of SCVJ01000024.1, from coordinate 49,782 downwards.
GTTGCAAAAAAAGCAGTTATTAAAAATGAGAGTAATAAATATGTGTGAATTCTTATTGACAAATTCTTTGCAAATTTTAGTGCTGCAAATCTAATTAATGAGATGTGTGTGAATCGTTAAAGAATTGCAATCAATTCTTTAAAAATACTGGCCAATTTTGGTTCTGCTTCAGCTGCATATTGTAAAACTTCCTCGTGTGTAATAATGTTATCTTCTTCGCGAATTCCCATATCTGTAATTACACTGGCTGCAAAAACAGAAATACCCATGTGGTTGGCTGCAATGCATTCTTGTACAGTACTCATTCCAACAGCATCGCCACCCATTACTTGAACCATTTTATATTCGGCCCGAGTTTCATAACTAGGTCCGGTTACACCAAAATAAACTCCTTCTTTTACGTCAATCTTTAATTTTTTAGCAATCTCTTTTGCTTGCAGTAACAATTCTCTTTTATAAGGATCGCTCATATCGGGAAAACGAGGACCGAGCTCATTAATATTTTTCCCTATTAGTGGATTAACCATATCAATTGAAATATGATCATTGATTAACATAATATCGCCAACTTTAAAATTGGCATTCACTCCTCCAGCTGCGTTTGAAAGTAACAACGTTTTGATGCCTAACATTCCCATTACCCTTATAGGAAACACAATTTCTTGAGCAGAATAACCTTCGTAATAGTGAAACCTACCGGATAAACACACTACTTTTTTTCCTGCTAAATTTCCAAAAATTATTTTTCCCTGATGCCCTTCTACTGTAGAAACAGGAAAATGAGGAATGTCTTTATACGCTATTTCCTTTTCTACTTCAATATCTTCTGCAAATTTTCCTAACCCGCTACCCAAAACAATGCCAACTGTTGGATTATTGGAGTTGTCTTTCTTTAAAAAAGTTACCGCTTCATTTAATTTTTTCAAAATATCACTGCTCATAAAAATTGAAATTATAAGGAACAAATATAGCTCTTAGCTTTTAAAGGAATATCGGAAACAATTGCAAAGCACTTCATCGCATAAAAATTTGCGAAGCGCCTTATCATTTAAAACATCTTCGTAATGTATCCATTGATTGTTAATTAAAACTTTATTATAAATCAATCGAACACCGTGGCTGTAATCTACATACCAATTTACATGGCCGGTATAGACAGGTTGAATGGGCTTCCCGTCCAATTTATGCCAACCATAAATTGCAACTCGATTTGGTTTGGAATTTTGTTCAAGTCGATCTGTCAATATTATATCTTTTTTAACCCCTGCAATCAAACCCTTTCTAGTTTTGCGCTGACCTTCAATCATTAAATGATGTTGCCACATGGTTATTGAACTATCACGAAAAGCGTACATAGGAATGGGAGACAATTTTACAGTAGCACTTTTATAAATTTCATCCACAATTTTCTTCGTAGGTAAAAAGCAATGAAACCGATCAGCTATTTGTTGTGCCGACATAGGTGTTAATGGAACTCGAGCCCAATCTTCATCGGTTCCAATGCATAAATAATCAATAGATACAAAAATGTAAGCATTTATTATTTTTCCTGAAATCGAATCCTTGATTTCTATTTTTACTCTTTCGAACTTCGCTAAAAAAGATGGCATATTTCCTGCAAAAATTTCTTTTACTGCAACGGAATCTCTTTGTTGCCAGTTCATTGAAACTACCTTTTTATAAAAATCTGTACCGCTAAGAGTTGATGCTCTCACCGGCATTTCAATTTTTTTAACAGTATTGCACGCCAACAAATGAATACAAAATACTGCAACATAGAATCGAACCATATTTTGAAGATAGCAATTTGAATTCAGTATAAATAAATGCCGAATAATTAATTGAAATCAATCAAAAAATATTTTCAAAGAACAACTATCTTCGCCGCAAATTTTCACCGGATGAATCTTCATGAATATCAAGCCAAAGAAATCTTAAAAAAATTCAATGTTCCTGTTCAAGAAGGGTTTGCTTGTAGTACTGTGGCGGAAGTTGAAGAAGCTTACAGTCAAATTAAAACAAAATTTGGCAGCCCGTTTGCTGTAATAAAAGCTCAAATACATGCTGGCGGAAGAGGCAAAGGAACCATCAAGGAAACAGGAATTAATGGTGTAAAAGTGGCAAAATCGGCCGAAGAAATTAAAAACTTTGGTGAGAAAATTCTTGGTGGCACTTTAGTTACAATTCAAACAGGACCTGCCGGGAAATTTGTATCCAAAGTTTTAGTGGCGCAGGACATGTATTATGACGGAGTTAGTGAACGCAAAGAATTTTACCTCTCTATTTTATTAGATCGCAGCAAAGGAGTTAATGTCATTATGTATAGCACCGAAGGTGGAATGAATATTGAAGATGTAGCCCACAATACTCCCGATAAAATTTTTAAAGAATGGATTAATCCTTCCGGTGAATTGCTTCCTTTTCAAGCTCGTAAAATAGCGTTCAATTTAGGATTGAGCGGACTGGCATTTAAAAATTGTGTGCAATTCGTCACCAATCTTTATAAAGCATACATAAATATTGATTGCGGCATGTTGGAAATTAATCCACTTTTCAAAGCTGCCGATGATAAAATTATAGCTGTAGATTGTAAGATGAGTTTGGATGATAATGCATTAATGCGCCATCCAGAAATTGCAAATCAAAGAGACATTAGCGAAGAAGATCCAACAGAAGTGGAAGCCGGAAAGTTTAATTTAAACTTTGTGAAATTAGATGGAAATGTGGGATGTATGGTGAATGGTGCTGGATTGGCGATGGCTACTATGGATATGATTAAATTAAGTGGTGGCGAACCTGCCAATTTTTTAGATGTTGGAGGTACAGCTAATGCACAAACAGTAGAAGCTGGATTCAAAATCATATTAAAAGATCCTGCTGTAAAAGCAATTTTGATAAATATTTTTGGTGGAATTGTTCGTTGCGATCGCGTGGCACAAGGTGTGATCGACGCTTATAAAAATATGGGTAATATTCAAGTGCCTATTATTGTTCGCTTGCAAGGAACGAATGCAACTGAAGCTAAAAAATTGATTGATGAAAGTGGACTAAAAGTACAAAGCGCTATTTTGTTGAGCGAAGCTGCTGAATTAGTAAAACGAGCAGTAGCTTAATCTTAAAAATTTTTATTTCTTCTCAACACTTATTTTTTATGGCAGAAGATTTACAAATTAAACTAGGAACAAAAGAAGAACAATACCAATCACTCTTGCCACAGATTAAAGGATTAGTTCACGGTGAAATTGATTTAATTGCCAATCTTGCAAATGTTGTTGCGGCATTAAAAGAACAGTTTGGTTGGTTTTGGGTTGGTTTTTATTTGGTTAAAAACAACGAACTTGTTTTGGGACCTTTTCAAGGCCCTGTTGCTTGCACGAGAATTAAAAAAGGAAGAGGTGTTTGTGGTGCTTGTTGGGAAAAAGCAGAAACAATCATTGTCCCTGATGTTGAAAAATTTCCCGGACATATAGCTTGCAGTAGTTTATCCAAATCAGAAATTGTAATCCCAATTTTGCAAAACAATGAAGTAGTTGGCGTGCTAGATGTAGATAGTGATAGCTTCAATCACTTTGATGAAATCGATCAATTATATCTTGAACAAATAGTTTCTATGTTACATTTTTAATTTAAGAAAAGCAAATTGAACATTTTAGTTAGAAATATTCAACAAAGCGATAATCCCTTTTTAGCAAAAATTGTACGAGATACTTTAGCAGAATTTGGCGCTAATCATCCCAATACCGTTTACTTCGATCCTCGAACAGACCATTTATTTGAAACATTCGAAACCATTCGATCCACTTATTTTGTAATTGAACAAAACGGTGTAATCCTTGGTGGCGCAGGAATTTATCCAACAGAAGGATTACCATCCGACATTTGCGAATTGGTAAAGATGTATTTATTACCTACAGCAAGAGGACTTGGAATTGGAAGAATGCTGATTGAAAAATGTATTGCTTCAGCAAAGGAATTGAAGTACAATAAAATTTATTTAGAAACGATGCCGGAACTGAAAGACGCTTTAAAAATGTATGCCAAGTTTGGTTTTGAATATTTAAATGGTCCGATGGGAAATAGCGGACATACAGGTTGTAGTATGTGGATGATACGGCGCTTGTAAATTACTGAAATCAACTTGCCAATTTTTATACTTCAATTATGCAGTTTATTTTGTCTCTTTTAAACTAACATTTTTTACCACATACCGTTGTTTTAAAAGTCCCTACAATAACCTGCACATTGGCACAACTGCCTGGAACCGGAGGAAGATTAGCAGTTAAATAAGCTGTTATAGCCGCTGCAACACAAGCTTCTGGATTGCTCAAATTACCGCATACTGCTAATTCTGTATAACCCGCTGGGCAACTCGGAGCATCACCATCACCACCTTCCTCTCCTACTCGTAAATAGGCTTGGGTAACATTATCCCAAACATAACCATAAGACAACCCCCTATTTTTTTCATTTAAAAAGTAAAAACTGGTTATAACTGCTTTGTTGCTGGAAAAATTTATTGTAACCATAACATTTGAAATACTCGGCGTATCCACAATTAATTCTCTAGAGTCATTAATCATTAGATTAACCTGATTATTTAGTTTGCCACTCAGATCTTCAATATTATTATACTCTACGAGGGTCATCAATTTACCCAATTTAGATTGACTCAAATCAATTTTCATGTTACTAAAGTCAACAGCTACAGCATTTTCATTGCTCTTATTACAAGATAAAAACAAAATACTTGAAATGGCAATTACGCTTGCTGTGATAAATGAATTTTTCATGTGGTTTAATGTTAGAATACTAATTTACCACTACACTCTCAATTTACCAAAAAAACTAAACCGCTTAATTATTTTTTCTTTTTAACATTTTCATTAAAAGTGCTACTTCAAATGCAGAATACACAATATAAAGAATCATACAAATGATGATCGCTGGTTTGTTGACTTGCTCTTTTACAAGCATAATATATCCCAAAGCAACGCCAGCCAGTAGAAATAACTTTACCATAAAACTGCCATAAATCCATCTAAAAAAAACAGGGTTACTTTTTGAACTAATTCCCTTTGTACTCATCGAAAAAGAAGTATAGCTCACCAAGAAAAGTAAAAGATTGCCGTAAAAAAGAACCGTCAAGTCAAAACCCCATTCTTTTAACTGATTAGCGAATACAAACCCAATCGTGTTTAAAAAAATAAAAAGAAGAACAATCATACCAGATTTTGCCCAAGTTTTTTTCATACCTTATTTTTTGGAAGTGTCTTTATAAATTTTGTAAAAAATTGCAAACAACATCAACAACGGAAAAATCCAGATGAGTAAAGGAATTTGGAATTGCAACCAACGATCCAGTTTGCCACCGATAAAAAAACCAAGACTCAAAGCAACCAGTAAATAGGTGGCCAAGCCAGCGTAGCGCTGTAACTCCTTTTTACTTTTATTATCGGATGGCTTGAGCAAGCTCACTATTTTTAATATCTACTACATTGGCTCCCATATGGCATTGGCCGTTGAATGTTGCAGAAGGTTCTACTTGTAATTTTCCGGCAAAAATATTTCCATTCACTACACAATCTCCACGAAGTTGCAACAACTCTTTGATGCGAATGTTGCCCGAAACTTTTCCAATCACATCGGCATTATTGCCAAAAATATCTCCTTCCACTGAACCATTTGTGCCAATAACAATTTTTGCATTACTGTTGACATTGCCAATGATAGATCCGTCAATTCGTAAATCTTCATTACTTGTTATATCACCTTTTAGTGTTGTACCAGCACCAATAATTGTAGTTCCGGTAGGCTTTTCAACATTCATTTCAAATGTTTGTTTTTTGTTTGTAAACATGATTTTATTATTTTAATTATTAATACTTTCTTCAATGGGAACATTTATGGCGACTGTATCCATTTGCATTGTTACTTCACCTTTCAACACTTTTTGTAATCCTTCAATATATTGGGTTTGATTTTTTGTTTGCATCTCTAACGAATCTGTTCGGTATTTTAATTGTCGATATTCTCTCCCAATTTTTAATTCATCATAACCCGGAATATAATATTTCAAAGGTGTAAAAACAATCAAACTTACTGTAAGCCCCACCAATAATACAAAAATCATGCTTAACATCACATATACGCTTAGTCGTGATAATTTAAACGTTACCACTTCTTCAAATGTGTCGTCATTCATTACAACTAACCGATAACGATTTCTTAATCGCTTAAAAGTGGCCTGTGTATCAATTTTCACGCAAAAAGTTTTCGAGCTTAAAAATAAAGAAATAGCAACTGTAATACCCAAATTTCTTATAAAAAGATGATTTCTAACGAAATAAAATATTTGATTTTCAGTTATTAAGACTTTAGTTTGCGAAACAAATGCAAAAAGCCAAATTCATTCTTACTTCACTTTTGCTCCTACTCTTTTGCCAGATAGGAACACCTACTTGGGCTCAACTGGGATTTTCATTTGACATTAAAAAACCTACTCAATACGACGACCGACTGTTGGAATCTGAGAAATCAGATTCGAAGAAATTCACATTACCTCGAAGGTTGGTTCAAAATAGCTTTACGCATTATAATTATTTTTTCAATGCTCAAAATAAACTAAACGACGTTATTGAAGATGCCAAAAGAATGCATCGCGAAGATTATACAACTTTACTTCCTTTTTATAATTATAGTCTCGATGTAACTGCGCAAAATAAAACCCAGCTAGATTCCATTATTTACAAAACCACCACTGGAATTGTATTGCACGATCTTAGAAGTGATTGGGTAGATAATATGTACTTACTGATGGGAGCTGCATATTATTTAAGAAAACAATTCGATTCTGCCTCGATGACTTTTCAATTTATCAATTTTGCTTTTGCCGATAAAGAAAAAGACGGTTATTATAAAACCATTGGAAGTAATTTGGATGGCAACAATGCTTTCTCTATTGTGAGTAAAGAAAAAAAGGGATTACCGCAAAAGATATTCAACAAACCGCCCAGTCGCAATGATGCTTTTCTTTGGTTGATTCGAACCAACATAGCCGAAGAAAATTATGCCGAAGCTGCCAGCTTAATAGCCGCATTAAAGAATGATATTCAATTTCCAAAGCGTCTTCTTATTGAGTTGGAAGAGATTCAAGCACTTTGGTTCTATAAAAATAATATGTATGACAGTGCTGCGTTTCATCTCAGCAAAGCATTGTCTATTGCTCCTACAAAAAGAGAAAAAGCAAGATGGGAATTTTTAACTGCACAACTCTATCAAAAAAGTGGAGATTTCAAAAACGCATCTAAATTTTACAATCAAGCCGTAAAAAATACAACAGATCCCGTGATGGAAATTTATGCTCGATTGAATTCAATACAGACTAACAAAGATGAAAGCGGAAATCAAATTGAAAACAGTATTGCTGCTTTAATGAAAATGGTTTTACGAGATAAGTATTCAAATTTTCAAGATATAATCTACTATACAGCCGCACAAATGGAAATAGAGAGAAAGCAATTACCTGCTGCACAAACTCATTTAAAAAAGTGTGTATCAGTTGTATCCGATAATGTGAGTTTGAAAAATTTAGCTTGGTATCAATTAGCAGAACTTGCCTTACTGGAAAAAAATTACAAACAAGCTTTTAATTGCTATGATAGTATTAATACAAACATTCCAGATTTTAAAAACACGACTCAAATAAATAGTCAAAAAGAAATGCTGCAAATAATAGCGCAGCAAATAGATATAATTGAGCGACAGGATAGCCTTTTAAGAATTGCCTTACTTCCCGAATTTGAATTACAGGAATTAGTAAAAACATTGGTAAAGCAAATCAGAAAGGCACAAGGATTAAATGAAGAAATACCAACATTAACTCCTATTGGCGCAACTACAGTTCAACCCGATTTATTTGCTACATTATCAGCAAAAGCAGAATGGTATTTTTATAACACCACCTTACGAAGAAAAGGTTTAGAAGAATTTAAATCAAAATGGGGTAATCGTCCAAATGCTGATAACTGGAGACGATTAGGAAATATTAATATTTCTCAAGCCAATCGAAAATCTTCCGAAGCGCCAAATTCAAAAACTATTTCAAACAACCCACAGACAGAAATCAGTTTTGATGCACTTTATGAAAACATTCCATTAACTGAAGAAAAAATAAAAATTTCTCACGACTCCATCAGTCAAGCACTTTTTATACTTGGCAAATCATTAACAGAAGAAGTAGAAGATTTTCAATCCGCAATACGTGTGCTGGAGCGATTATCAAATCAATTCCCCTCCTATTTAAAAAATGATGAAGCACTTTTTATGCTTTATTATTGTTACACTAAGTTGGGTGATTCTGAAATAGCAAATTCCATTAAAAAAAATCTTGAGACAAATTTTCCCAACAGCAATTATACCTTGATTGTAACTACGGGCAAAAACTTACAAGACAAAAGCATCAGCAAAGAAGCAAGTAGACTTTATGAAAATATTTATGAACTATTTATTGAAGGCAATTTTTATCAAGCCAATAAAGAAAAAATGATAGCTGATAGTTTATACGGCACACATTATTGGACTCCACAACTTCTTTACATTGAAGCTGTTTATTTCGTAAAACAAAAAGAAGAAGGCAGAGCTTTTCAGAATTTAAGTACAATCAATGCGCTTTTTCCAGGCACACCCATGGCAGAAAAAGCAGCCCATCTAGTTTCCATTTTAGGAAGAAGAGCGGAGATTGAAAATGAAATTAATCAACTACAAATTACTCCAATTAAAATTGAAGAATCCAAAAAAATAGACACAATTAGTAATTTAAATTTTGTAAAAAAAGAGGTCAGCAAACAAGTTCCAGAAAAAATAATCACGGCTAAACCAATTATTCCTTTTCTCTTCGATGCTACGGAAAAGCATTCGGTAATAATTCTCTTAAATAATGTGGATCCTGTTTGGGTTAATGAAACCAAAAATGCTTTTTTCCTTTACAATCGCAGCAAATATTACAACAAGTTATTCGACTTGAGCATCATTGAAGTTAGCAAGGAATATAAATTGCTATTGATTAGTAGTTTCGACAATGCACAAGCAGCTGTGGACTATATAAATATTGCAAAGCCAGTGACTGCAACACAAATAATACCTTGGCTGAAAGCAGACAAATACAGTTATTCACTTATTACTGCCTCTAATTTGGAAATTCTGAAAACCCAGAAAGACGTTTTGCGTTACCAAAAATTTATAGAAGAGCATTTTTCTGGAAAATTTTAAGGTTTTGTTTAGCACAATCTATTTTTCATTCATTAGCTTTGAAACACTTTCATAATATGAAACAAACAACCGTTTTAAATCAACATAAATTATGAGTGGCACAGTTCGATTTTTTTGGCGATGGTTTTTTTATGGCTTCATTGCTTTTATCCTCATTGTTCTTTTAGCAGCATTGGGTGTTTTTGGCAGTATGCCCTCTTTAAAAAAATTGGAAAATCCTTCCATTTTATCAGCTACTGAAGTTTATGCCGATGACGGTACTTTGATGGGAAAATATTATGTTGATAAAGGAAATCGAAGTAATGTAAAGTATAAAGATATTTCTCCTCATTTAGTGGACGCACTAGTTTCCACTGAAGACGAACGTTTTTATGATCATTCCGGAATCGATTTTAAATCTACACTCAGAGCAATTGTTTTGTTGGGGAGAGAAGGCGGTGGAAGTACGATTAGCCAACAATTAGCCAAAGCATTATTAGATCATGAAGGCAGAAATAAAGCCTTTCGCGTAATTCAAAAACTGAAAGAATGGATCATTGCTGTAAAGTTGGAAAGAAATTTTACAAAAGCAGAAATTATTGCCTTGTATCTCAATGCGGTTCCCTTTGGGGGTAATATGTATGGAATTAGAAATGCAAGTCTTACATTTTTTCAGAAAGAACCAGATCGATTAAAAGTAGAAGAAGCTGCCATGTTGGTGGGTATGCTTAAAGGAAACACATTATACAATCCACTTCGCAACCCCAAAGCATCGCTTGATAGACGAAATGTGGTATTGAATCAAATGGTAAAAAATAATAAATTAAATTCTATAGAAGCCACGCTTTTAAAAGTGCAGCCCATAAAACTCAACTTTAAAAGATTGGATGAAAACAATGGATATGCTCCTTATTTCAGAGAACAACTGCGTGAAGAATTAAAGTCAATTCTTAAAGATTTAAAAAAATCAAATGGCGACAAGTACAATCTTTATGATGATGGTTTAAAAATTTTTACAACTATTAACCCCCGCATGCAAGAATATGCAGAAGAAGCTATGGCCGAATGGATGCCCACAATGCAAAAAGTTCTTAACGCTACGGGAAATATAAAAAATGGTAAAGTATGGAAAGGATTTGAAAATGTACTCGAAGCTGCCATAAAGCAAAGTGATCGTTGGAGAAATATGGAAGATGAAGGTTTTTCTGATGAAGAAATCCGAGCCTCATTCAACCAAAAAACAAAAATGAAAGTTTTTGCATGGAATGCAAATCGTGAAAAAGATACAACTATGACGCCGCTCGATTCGATCAAGTATCACCGCCAAATGATGCAAGCTTCTTTTATGGCAATGGACCCTGTAACCGGTGAAGTAAAAGCTTGGGTGGGCGGTATAAATTTTAAAACTTATAAATACGATCATGTAAATATTAAAACAAAAAGACAAGTTGGCTCTTCCATTAAACCACTTTTATACACGCAAGCAATGGAAGAAAGAGGATTTTCTGAAGAAACAATTTGCACCAGAGAGGCTCAATTTTTTGAAGGAAAAGGCTGGGTGCCGTCACAGAAAAATTGTAAAGGAGGAACTATAAGTATGGCGGGAGCATTAGCGCACTCCGATAACTGTGCCAGTGCATATGTTATGAAAGCAGTAGGACCGGAATCTTTTGCAGAATTTATTACTCGAATTGGTATTCCCACAAATATTGGCCCACATCCCTCCAATGCATTGGGTGCCTGCGACCTTTCTTTGTACGAAATGCTTTGGAGTTACACCATGTTTGCCGGTCGTGGTTTTACTACACGTCCTTGGTACATCTCACGTATCGAAGATAGAAATGGGAATGTGATTAAACGATTTGATTACATCGTCAACAGGAAAGAAGTTATAAGTGAAGCAACAGCTTATCGAATGGTGAACATGATGCAGGGAACAGTTGACAGAGGAACTGCTGCTGGTTTGCGATCTAGATTAGGAGCTTCTGAAATGGGTGGAAAAACTGGAACAACAAATGAAAATAGCGATGCATGGTTTTTAGGCTATACTCCGCAATTGATGGCAGGTGTTTGGGTGGGGTGCGATGATCGTTTTGTTAGACTTAATAAAAACAATTCCGCAGGATACGGAGGTTACGCAGCATTACCTATTTGGGAAAAATTTTATGCAAAGGTTTATGCCGATAGAAAATTAGGAATTGAACGCGATGCCAAATTCTCCCAACCCGCAGAGTTGAATACAACAATTCATAATACTGATTTTACAGAACTAATAGATAAACTACCGCCGCCTGGAGCTGAAGGAGAGGATCAAGGTGCAGGTTCGGAAGCCGATTTTAATGTATTAAAAAATACAGAATATATCGGTCCGGAAAGCAAGCCTTTAATTGAAGATGGAAAACAAAAGCCTCCAAAAAAAGATACAAGTTCAAGTACAACAATTCTTACAAACTCACCTAAAATTGGTGATCCCGTAAAAGAAGTGGAAAAGACAAGAAGTAAACGGTTAAAAAACCTGCTTGATAAGAAACGGAAAAATAATTAGGAGGGCTCTGCTAGCACTGTTAATTCTTTTTGAAAAAAAAACTCCGATATCACATAGAATCGGAGTTTTTTTTAGCTTATTACTAGCAACTGAAGTGATCCCGCTGGGACTCGAACCCAGGACCCCAACATTAAAAGTGTTGTGCTCTACCAACTGAGCTACAAGATCATCGTCACCGTTTTAAAAACGGGACGCAAAAATAAGCCCTCGTAACTTATATGCCAAATAAATAGTTTACTAATCTGAAATAAATGAATTTGAAAACGTTCAAATTGTACTATTTATGTTTTTTAAATTAGGTTTGCTGTACTTTTTTATATGGAAGCCTATTTTAAAAACAAAGTTGTTCTTGTAACTGGTGGTACCGACGGAATCGGAAAATCACTTGTTCAAAAACTACTTATAGCAGGAGCTCAAGTTGCCACTTGTGGAAGAAATCTTGAAAAACTAAACCAACTTCAATTACAAAACAACTCCTCCCCTCTATTTACAACGGTTGCTGATATTAGCCAGGAGAATGATTGCGCACAATTAATTGAGCAAACAGTAAAAAAATTTGGAACCATTGATATCCTCATAAACAATGCGGGTATTTCTATGAGAGCTGAATTGATTAACACTTCTGTAGATGTGTACAAAAAAGTGATGGATATAAATTTTTTCGGAGCATTATACTGCACCAAAATGGCACTGCCTTTTATTTTGAAAAACAAAGGAACTATAGTTGGAGTTTCGTCTATAGCTGGTTTTCGTGGTTTGCCCGGTCGAGGTGGATATTCAGCATCAAAGCATGCGTTACAAGGTTGGTTGGAATCATTACGTACAGAATTGCTTGATAGCGGTGTAAATGTAATGTGGGTGTGTCCTGGATTTACAACTTCCAATATTAGAAATGCTGCATTAGATAGTACTGGAAATCCCTTTGGCGAAACGCCAATGGATGAAGGAGCTATGATGAGTGCCGACGAATGTGCTCTTCGTATCTTAAATTCAATTGAAAAAAGAAAGAGAACATTGGTAATGACGTTTACAGGAATGCGAACTGTGTTTATGAATAAATTTTTTCCCAACAAAACGGATAGAATGGTGAGAAACTTTTTTTATAAAAACGGCAATTTGATAAAATAACAAAAGGCAAAACCTTTTCAGAATTTTTTTGAACAAACCATGGCTTTAGTAACCCTTAGTTCCGATTTTGGCCCACACGATTATTTAGTGGGAGCTGTAAAGGGACAATTACTACAAGCCAATTCTGAATTCTCCATTGTCGACATTTCACATGCCATTGCGCCTTTCAATTATCCGCATGCAGCGTATGTCTGTAGAAATGCAATAAAGAATTTCCCGGCTTTCACTTTTCATATCATAATGGTTAATCTTTTCGACAAAAAACCGGAACAACTTTTATTGGCATTTCATAATCACCAATACATTCTTTGTGCCGATAACGGATTGTTGACAATGATACTGGAAGAAAAACCGGAAATGGTTACAGGCATTCTGTTTGAGAATAATACGCCTAAAAGCGCAATCGATTTTGCCCAAATTTTTGGAAAAGTTATCAACCAATTAGTAGCCGGTGAGCCGATCTTAAATATTGGTTTGCCCGATACAAATTATGTAGAAAGAAAACCATTGTATCCCAGCTTTGATAACACTTGGATTGAAGGTCAGATTATTTTCATCGATAATTTTGAAAACGTAATTATCAACATCACCCGTAGTCAATTTGAAGAAATGAGAAAAGGCAGAAAATTCAAAATTGCCTTTAAACATAATATGGTTATCGAGAAAATAAGTGAGTCCTATGCAGATGTTGCTGAAGGAGAAAAATTAGCCTTCTTTAATAGTGCCGGATATTTAGAAATTGCCATCAATAAAGCTAACGCAGCCGGTTTATTAGGTCTCAAAGGCTTTTCTGAAAAAAGTCAAGTATTACAAAATCAGTTATTTTATCAAAGCGTAAGAGTTTACTTCGAATAATAAATTAGCCAAGTAAACATCTCTCTTTTCAAATTATTTATTTGCCTAAACCTATTGCCAACTTGTAGAAGATCTTAGTTTGCTTTAGCCCTAATATCCTATTTTTGTTACCCTCAAAATAAGGTATTATGAATTTCAGAAAAATAAACAACATAACAGGTTGGATGGTTTGTTTGATTGCTTGTGCCACTTATATTTTAACTGCAGAAGCCACAGCAAGTTTATGGGACACGGGTGAATTTATTGCCAGTGCTTATAAATTACAATTACCTCATCCTCCCGGAGCACCACTTTTTGTTTTATTGGGAAGAGTATTTATTATATTTTTTGGTGACAATCCTGCCAATGCAGCGTTTGCCGTTAATACCATGAGTGCATTGGTAAGTGGATTTACTATACTTTTTCTTTTTTGGACAATCACTCATTTTACCAGAAAAATGTTTGTCAGTACTGGAGAAGTTCTAACTTTTTCGCAAACACTAACTGTAATGATTTCTGGAGTTGTAGGAGCATTAGCTTACACTTTTAGTGATTCGTTTTGGTTTAGTGCTGTGGAAGGTGAAGTATATGCGCTCTCTTCTTTTTTTACTGCCTTGGTTTTTTGGGCCATGTTGAAATGGGAACACGCCGATGAACGTGCAGGAGATAACCAAGTTGCACGAAATCACGCTGACAGATGGATTGTGTTTATTTTTTTTATGATGGGACTTTCCGTTGGCGTTCACTTATTAAACTTGTTGACCATCCCCGCAGTTGTAATGATTTATTATTTCCGCAGATACAAATACAGTTTTAGTGGAGCTGCTTGGGCTTTTATTATTGGTTGTATTATTACCGGACTTGTTCAAGTTATAGTTATAAAAAGTTCTATTTTGTTTGCCGGAAAATTCGATATACTTTTTGTAAACAGTTTTGGACTTCCTTTTTTTACAGGATTTATTTTCTTTCTTGTTTTGTTGTCTGTACTTATTTGGTTTGGATTTAAATGGGCCGATAAAAATGGTTGGGCTTTTTTTCGCTTGAGTTTATGGTGTATTGTGTTTATGCTGTTGGGATATTCTACGTACATCACAACGCTTGTAAGATCAAATGCCAATCCATCCATTGATATGAACAATGTGGAAGATCCTATGAGTTTAGTGTACTATTTAGGTAGAGATCAGTATGGATCGCAGCCGCTTTTGTATGGCCCTCATTTTACAGCAGATCAAGTTGACGAAGATGGCAATGGTTATTACGATTACAATGAGGAAGGAATGAAATATGGAAAAGGCGATAAGAAATATATTGAATTAGGAAAAGGATTTGACCCGATTTACGATAAAGAAGATATGATGCTTTTTCCCAGAATATGGGATGTTACAGATCAGCAAGATCACGTTCGCTTTTATGCACAGTGGCTTGGAAAATCACAATATCAAGATCAACAAACAGGAAGAGTAAAATATGAAGATCCCAATTATGCCGATAATATTAATTGGTTTTTTAGCTACCAAATGGGGCAGATGTATTGGCGCTATTTCATGTGGAATTTTGCTGGTAAGCAAAACGATTTGCAAGGTTATGGCAATAAGCGAGATGGCAATTGGATTTCTGGTTTTTCCAATGTTGATAATAGAATTTTAGGAAATCAGGAAAAGTTGCCCGATGCACTTAAAAATGATAAAGCAAATAATAAACTATATCTAATTCCATTCATCTTAGGAATTTTTGGATGTGTTTATCATTTTCTCAAGCATCAAAAAGATTGGTTTGTAAACTTTTTGCTATTCTTTTTTACTGGAATCGCAATTGTATTATATCTGAATCAACCCGGTAATCAACCACGGGAACGAGATTATGCTTATGTTGGATCTTTTTATGCATTTGCTGTCTGGATTGGATTGGCGGTTGCTTCATTCGTTAAATTGGTAAAAGAATCAAAGCAAGTATTTTCAACTACAATGCTTTATGGATCGCTGTTGACGTTTGTTATTACAGCCTTTAGCCTTACTAATTTTCCAGGCACAGACATGCTGTTAACTTCATTGACAGTTACAGCGCTTTTTGCAGGAATCGTTGGTTTAATATATTACTTATTAAGAATAATTTCCAAAAATGGCAACAAAGAAACTGTTGCAGTAATTGCAGCGGGAGTCATTTGTTTTTCTGCTCCTTTTTTAATGGCTTCACAAGAATGGGATGATCATGATCGGAGTAAAAAAACATTGGCAAGAGATAATGCAAAAAATTATTTGGAAAGTTGCGCACCCAATGCCATTCTATTTACTTTTGGCGATAATGACACATACCCACTTTGGTATGCACAAGAAGTAGAAAATGTTCGTCCCGATATTAGAATTATCAACACAAGTTTATTGGGAATAGATTGGTATATCAACCAACTGCGTTACAAAGTAAATCAGAGTGATTCAATTGATGTGCTGTGGACACCGGAACAAATTCGTGGCAACAACAGAGCCTACATTCGCTATGCTCCTCCAGCAAATGTTTCAAAAGAAAATTTTTATGATTTGTACGACGTTATGAAAAACGTTGTGGGTGTGGGAGAAACAATTGAGTCATATCCTGTAAAACGATTTATAATTCCAATTGAAAAGGAAACGCTTCTTGCAAATGGTACTGTTAATCCTAATGATTCCATTTTAAGTACTTTTCTTTTTGAACTACCCGAAAAACAAAGTGGTTTGGATCGATCTCAATTAATGATCCTTAATATTCTTGCATCGAATAATTGGAAACGCCCAATTTATTTTACAGCGCCTTATGGAGAATTAGGGTTTGGTCATTTTCTTCGAAAAGATGGACTTAGTTATCGTTTGGTCCCAATTAAACCTGAATTTCCACAACAAAATTGGATTGTCGATAAAGCATTACAAGACGTGATGATGGGAGGTTCCAGCATTCGTGACAATAATCTCGATTTTATGTATAGCAATATGATGGAAAAATTTTCTGCAGGTGGTGCTAACAAAAAAGGAGTTTATTTTGATGAAGAAAACAGAAGACATCTAATGAGTATTAGAGGCGACTTTGCAGAACTTGCCGGCAATATGGCAGATAATGGGAATAAAGAAAAAGCGAAAAAATTATTGGAGCGCTGCGAAACATTAATTCATCCCGAGAATCTTCCTTACGCAAGACCAAGCCGCGACAACTCTCATAATATTTATTCGCTGATTTATTTAGAGGCAGCTTATAAAGCAGGAATGAATGAATTAGCTGAAAAAGTTAAACTTGCTCTTGAAAAAGATTTGAAACAGCAAAAAAGCTATTACGATTATTTGAAATCTGAAAAAGAAAAACTGTACCAAACTGTGATTCAAGAAGACGATGTAAACAACAGATTGCAAGTTGTTTTGGATGCAGTAATAAAACATTACATCCCAGCAAATGCAACTCCAGTTGGAGCTCAAACGAAATAAATAATCCTACTATTTAAAAAGCCCTCTCAAAAAGAGAGGGCTTTTTTTGTTACACAATATTCACTTCACGCTCCAGCATTATTCCAAATTTTTTTTGCACAGTTTGAATAATTGCTTCACTCAAATCATAAATATCTTTTCCTGTTGCTTGATTGTGATTAACTAAAACCAAGGCTTGCTTTTCGTGACAACCGGCATCTTTATCTCTATATCCCTTCCAGCTTACACTGGTTTGTGGGCCACATTGCTCAACTAACCAACCTGCAGCTAATTTCTGATTCCCATTCTGCAATTGGAATGAAACAATTTGCGGAAATAATTCTTTCAATAATTTGTATTGTTGATCGGTAACTTCTGGATTTTTAAAAAAACTTCCGGCGTTTGCAATTTTAGTGGGATCAGGAAGTTTGGAAGAGCGAATTTTTATTACAGCATTAGAAACATCTCTAATTGAAAGATCTTTTACTCCAGCTTTTTCAAGTTCTTCTTTGATGGAACCATAACTCAGTTGAAAAATGGGCTGCTTTTTTAAACGCATTGATACATTAAGAATTGCAATGTAAGTTTTGAGTTTATTTTTGAAAATACTATTCCGATAACCAAAACAACAATCTTGTAAAGAAAATTTTTGAACCCAATTTTCATCAAAATGAAAAGCTTCTACGTTTAAAAAAACTTCCTGAAACTCCACCCCGTAAGCTCCAATATTTTGAATGGGCGCTGCACCCACTGTGCCGGGAATTAATGATAAATTTTCTACACCTGCCCAATTTTTTTCAATACAATACAAAACAAATTCGTGCCAATTTTCGCCAGCCCCAACTTTTAGATCAACATATTCTTCTGTTTCGTTAAGTATTTCAATACCTTTTATTTCATTTTTTAAAACTAAGCCGTCAAAATTTTTAGTAAAAAGTAGATTACTGCCTCCTCCAAGAATTAATTTTTTTATACTAGGATGAAAATCCAGTAACTGCTTTAATTCTTCACTATCATTAAAACATGAGAAATATTTTGCCGCAGCATCAATCCTGAACGTATTATAGTTCTTAAGAGAATAATTTTCATGAATTTTCATACTGTAAATCTCACAATTTATTTCTATTATAATGGATCAACGTTGATGATTACTGAAACAGATTTATATTTTTTCTCGTTTTGGAGAGTGCCAATTTGTTCATGAATCTCATTTTTACAAAGCAATATTGTGTTCGTGTCTTTAGGTAGTTTACATAAAAGCTCCACTAAATATTGATTGCGAATTCGATTCACAATGGGCTCTGCCGGGCCTATTAAATACTTTTTAAATTTTAAAGAAAGTCGTTCAGAAAAAATCGTGGCTGCTTCATGTACAACTTCTTTTAGCTTATGCTTAAATCGCAAATGAATTAAACGAGAAAATGGAGGATAAAAAAATTGTTTTCTTTTTTCAATTTCCGAAACATACATATTTCGAAAATTATGTTCAATTACAAACTGCAAAACAGAATGATGCGGCTGCATAGTTTGAATCATAACTTTTCCAGTGGATCCTTTTCTTCCAGCTCTCCCACTTACTTGCTCCATCATTTGAAACGCATTTTCATTCACTCTAAAATCAGAAAAATTAAGCAAAGCATCGGCATCCAAAATACCTACCAAATCCACATGATCAAAGTCTAATCCTTTTACCACCATTTGTGTTCCAACTAAAATATCAATTCGTTGTTGTTCAAATTGCTGAATTAAAGCTTCGTGCGCATTTTTACCGCGCATAGTATCCAAATCCATTCTTGCAACTCTTGCATTAGGAAATTTTTCCACTAATAATTCTTCTACTTTTTCCGTTCCAAAGTTTTTTTGTAGAAATTTATGGCTACCACAAGCCGTACAGGTTTGAAGCGGTGGATAATTGGTGCCACAATAATGACAAATTAATTTGTTTGTTAACTTATGAAAAGTAAGAGATACATCGCAATGTTTACATTGAGGTATCCATCCGCAAAGGGAACAAATTTGCAACGGTGAATATCCGCGTCGATTTTGAAAAAGTATCACTTGTTTTTTATTCTGCAATGCTTTGTTGATGGCTTCTGCCAATATTGGAGAAACTATTATTTTGCCTTTTTCTTTGGCAGCAATTTTTTTTGTTTCGATTATTTCAATAGATGGAAGTTCTACGGGACCAAATCTTTCCAATAATTCTACTAAACCAAATTTTGAAGAAATAGCATTGCTAAATGTTTCTAATGAAGGAGTGGCACTTCCCAATAATGTGTTTGCACCAAATAAAGCAGAAAGATACACAGCAACATCACGACCGTGATAGCGTGGTGCCGGATCTTGTTGCTTAAATGAACTATCGTGCTCTTCATCAATAATCACAAGTCCTAAATTTTGATATGGTAAAAAAATTGAGGAACGAGCTCCCAGTACAATTTTTATTTCACCACTTTTTACTTTATTCCAAATTTCAACTCTTTCATTTTGCGAAAACCGCGAATGATACACACCTACATTTCCTCCAAAATGTTTTTGCAGTCTTCGAATGATTTGAGAAGTTAAAGCAATTTCGGGTAATAAATAAAGTACTTGCTTTCCGTTACGAAGTAATTCTTCAATGAGTTGAATATATACTAAGGTTTTACCACTTCCCGTCACTCCATGTAATAAACAAACTGGCTTTTCCGAAAAACTTTTTTTGATTTTATCCACAACCTGTAACTGCAATTCCGTTAATTCAACATCAAGTTGTATATTTTTTGAGCCATAGTTAATTCTATCAACAACCCTTTTTTCCACCAATAAAATATTTTTCTCTACCAACCCTTTTAGTTGTGCATCTGTAGCTCCTGATTTTTTAAGCAAGGATGATTTTGTAACTTCTCCTTCTACTTTTTGCAAATGAAGATAACTGAGCAATAGTTCCATTTGCTTTTCTGCACGTTGTAGTTTCTTGTCCTCATTCAGTAATTTTTCCAGATTTGTTTCATCTTCGTATTGATTGTGTAACAAAACAAATATTTCCTTTTTGGGAACATAGGTTTGCTTGATTGTTTCCCAAACAAAGCAAACACCTTTTTGAAGCAACCGATTAGTTACCGGATAAGTGTGTGATGATTGAATT
The DNA here is from genome assembly GCA_004322425.1 of Chitinophagaceae bacterium. Classification (GTDB taxonomy): domain Bacteria; phylum Bacteroidota; class Bacteroidia; order Chitinophagales; family Chitinophagaceae; genus VBAS01. The sequence continues at coordinate 29,477 of SCVJ01000024.1, read as the reverse complement.
AATAATTGCACCTCCGATATCACCAACTCTTTTTTAATCAAAAGTGCTTCTGCTACCAAATATTCATCGTGATCTAAATTGGAAAAATTTTCACCAAATGCTTCATTGTAAATTAAAACAGTTTCGCTTGATAATTTAAAATGCGATGGCAATGCGGCAGCCATCACCTCCCCTTCTGTACACATATAATAAGCAGCCATCCACTCCCACAACTTCAGTTGTTGTTCAAACACAACGGGCATTTCATCCAAAATGTTAAGAATTTCTTTTGGTTCAAATGTTGCTGGTTTTTGGTTGTGAATACGCTTTACAATTCCAGCATACTTTTTATACTTTCCTAAATTTACTTCTACTCGACAACCCAATTTTAATTTTTCCCGAAAATGCTCAGGAACCGACCAAGTATAATTTTTAGGTAACGCGAGTGGTATAATTATTTCGGCAAACATTTTTTATAATAATTTCTAAACTTTGTACAATCAAAGCAATACTTTACTTAGTCAACAATCCAACTTGCTTTATATTCAATTAATTTTTTTTCCATCAAGTCGTAAACTTTTTTCTTCAAGAAAGGAAGGTCTTCAATTTCCAAACCGGCAACCGGTATTTCTTCCAAAAATATTGCTCGGCTTTTACCCGGAGTCAATGTAAAAACATTGCGATAGTGCATTCTATCATACGCATCCAATAATAAAAACGGTTTGATAGCAGTTTGTGTTTCGATGGCAAGGCGAAAAGCTCCATCAAAAAAACTTTTCAACGGGCGATTCGTCATATTAAAAGTTCCTTCGGGCATTACTAATATGGAAACCCCTTTATTAATAATTGATTTAAGATTGCGAACGCTTTTTGCGCGGTGTTCTGCATCACTCCGATCGACCACGACCACCACCATTTTATAAATAAATCCGAAAATGGGCAAATTGCTTAATTCAATTCTACCCAAAACACGAATAGGTCGTCGAATAGTTTTCAACAATAATAAAGCGTCGAAATAAGAAATATGATTGCCTACAAAAATATATTGCCGTTGCGCATCCGGTTGCTGCGCTGCATAATTTTTATGCCGGATAAATGTGACAACAAACATAATATCGACAAAAAACAAACAGATTTTATAAATGAGATTGCCGCCAATAATTCGCCCCAGCAAGGAGGAAAAAATGGCTAAAGGGAAAATAATTAATAAGCTTATGACGAAAATGATGAAGGCGTATACACAGTATATAACTTTAAGAGATTGAATCAGCAATTTCACGGTTTACTTATTTATTGAACAGCAAATCTATATTCGGAAATCTAATTTATCTTCTTTCACTTTAAAATTAATTATAAGGATGCTGGCAGCCAAAATCTTAATTTTGCCGCCCATGGCAATAGCAAAAACAGTAGCGTTTCAAACACTGGGGTGTAAACTTAATTTTTCCGAAACATCCTCCCTTTCCCGCTTGTTGGAAAACGATGGTTTTGTAAAAAAAGAGTTTGACGAGCTAGCCGATGTGTATGTAATCAATACTTGTTCAGTTACAGAAAATGCCAACAAAGAATGTCGTCAATTGGTTCGGCGCATTCAACGAAAATCTCCTGAAAGTTTGGTTGTCATTACGGGTTGCTATGCACAATTAAAACCAAAAGAAATAGCTTCCATTCCGGGTGTTGATTTAGTGTTGGGCGCTGCAGAAAAATTCAATATCACAAAACACATTCACGAAATTTCAAAAGGCGATTCTACTAAAATTTGCAGTTGCGATATTGAAGAAGTGACAGACTTTCATTCTTCTTTTTCTTTACATGATCGAACGCGAACTTTTTTAAAAGTTCAGGATGGATGCGATTATAACTGTTCTTTCTGCACCATTCCACAGGCCAGAGGGAAAAGTAGAAGCGATACGATTGAAAATGTTTTACAAAATGTTTCTCATCTAGTTTCTCACGGCGTAAAAGAAATTGTTTTGACGGGTGTTAACCTTGGCGATTTTGGGAAAAGACAAAATGAAATAAATCAAGCAGAAGATTTTTATGCATTGATTCAAGAGTTAGAAAAAATTGAGCGAATTAGTCGCTATCGAATTTCTTCCATCGAACCCAATTTACTCACCAATGAAATAATTGAGTTTGTGGCTACCAGTAAAAAATTTATGCCACATTTTCATATTCCCTTGCAGAGCGGCAGCAATAAAATTTTGAAATTAATGCGTCGCCGTTATCAACGGGAACTGTACGTCGATAAAGTAAATCGAATAAAAACTTTAATGCCGCATTGCTGTATTGGTGTTGATGTGATTGTTGGATTTCCAGGAGAAACTGATGAAGATTTTAAAGAAACCTTTGACTTTTTACATTCTTTGGATATTTCTTACTTGCATGTTTTTACATATAGCGAAAGAGACAACACGCAAGCATTAACGATAAAACCAGTGGTACCAATAAATGTACGGCACGAAAGAAATAAAACATTGCGTAATCTTTCTTATATGAAAATGCAATATTTTACCGAGCAGCATTCTCAACAAACGCGGAAAGTATTATTTGAAGGAAAAGATAAAACAGGAATGATGGAGGGGTTTACCGATAACTACATAAAAATCTCAACGCCCTACCGAAAAGAATGGGAGAATGAAATTGTGGAGTGGAAAATATAAAGGAACCTTAGCTCAGTTGGTTCAGAGCGCTGCTTTGACAGAGCAGAGGTCACCGGTTCGAGCCCGGTAGGTTCCACCAGAAGAAAATATGTTTAAGAAGTCTTTATCCTCTTAAACCCTTCATTTTTTGTGGGAGTTGACGGGTTCGAACCGCCGACTCCTCCGACTTATCAGTCGGAGTGCTTTGAACCAATGAGCTTTTCCACCAGTTTTCGGCTTTTCCATTTTTTTACTTGTCGTTCTCGCCTGGTTGCTTCTTCTTTTGCTTGGTAAACCCCTGTATATTTTACTTCCCAATCGCCAACACTACCTGTAAACCCTTTGTGGTGTGTATTATGTTTTCGAAGTCTTTCTAATAGCAAGCCACCCGTGAATCCGATATAATAAGAATTTTTCGCACCGGAGTATAGAATATAAAAAGTCCACATATAAAAAAAGACCTCTAGTTGAGATCTTTTGTGGGAGTTGACGGGTTCGAACCGCCGACCCTCTGCTTGTAAGGCAGATGCTCTGAACCAGCTGAGCTAAACTCCCTTTTTAAGGAGTGCAAAGATAGGGGACTTGGAATAGTTTTGAGAAGGATTATTGAAAAATATTTGCAGTAAATTTGTTGTTCCATGAATCCCCATTTTCAAAATACCGACACCAGAGAAAAACAAGAAACTGATTTGTTGACCAATACGGCTGCCTCCTATCAACTTATTGTATGGAATGATGATGTTAATACATTTGATTGGGTAATTGAAACCTTGGTGGAAGTGTGTGGTCATACAAAAGAGCAAGCAGAACAATGTGCATTGCTTATTCACACGCAAGGGAAATACGCAGTAAAAAATGGCGACTATAACGACTTAAAACCTCAATGCGATGCCATTTCAGAAAGAGGTATTTGTGTTTCGATTGAATCTATTGTTACTTAATTATTCTCGTTCATTTATTGAATGACACCTCATTCAATTCTCCAACAAAACAGCTTTTTCATTCTACACAAAACAAGGTAAATTTGCCCACCTTATGGAACTGAGTAAAAATTTTGAGTTTAAGTCTGCGGAGCAAAAATGGTATAAACATTGGCTTGATAAAAAATATTTTCATAGTGAGCCGGATGCCCGTGAGCCTCATACTGTAGTCATTCCCCCGCCCAATGTAACCGGTGTTTTGCACATGGGCCATTGCCTCAATAATACAATACAAGATATTCTCGTTCGTCGTGCAAGAATGAATGGAAAAAATGCTTGTTGGGTTCCAGGAACCGATCACGCATCTATTGCAACTGAGGCAAAAGTGGTACAGATGCTCCGCGAAAAAGGAATTCAAAAAGCGTCTTTAAGCAGAGAAGAATTTTTGAAATATGCTTGGGAATGGAAAGAAAAATATGGCGGCATAATTCTGGATCAATTAAAAAAATTGGGTTGTAGCTTGGATTGGGAGCGCACTAGTTTTACAATGGATGATGATTATTATAAATCCGTCATCGATGTTTTTTGTCAATTTTACCAAAAAGGATATATCTATCGCGGCAAGCGAATGATTCATTGGGATGTAAAAGCAAAAACGGCGTTGAGCGATGAAGAAGTTATTCGAAAAGAAACTCAGCAAAAACTTTATTTTTTAAACTACAAACTCGATTCTTCAAAAGAAGAACACATCACAATTGCTACTGTTCGCCCGGAAACTATTATGGGCGATACGGCAATTTGTGTGCATCCAAATGACGAACGATTTAAACATTTACACGGAAAATTTGCTTTTGTTCCTTTAATCAATCGTCGCATTCCCATTATTACAGATGAATATGTAACAATGGAATTTGGAACCGGTGCATTAAAAATTACGCCGGCACACGACGTTAATGATCATCAATTGGGATTAAAGCATAAGTTAGAAATCATTGACATTTTTAATGAAGACGGAACACTAAATGCATCTGCTAAAATTTATATTGGAGAAGATCGGTTTGTTGCGCGTAAAAAAATTGTTTCCGAATTACAAGAAAAAGGAATCATTGAAAAGATCGAAGACTATACCAGCGAAATAGGATTTAGTGAAAGGACAGATGCTGTTGTTGAGCCGAGATTAAGCCTGCAGTGGTGGGTGGATATGAAAAAAATTTCTTCCCCAGCTTTAACGGCTGTACTCGATGATGAAATAAAATTCTATCCCGGAAAATTTAAAAATTTGTACCGTCATTGGATGGAAAATATTAAAGATTGGTGCATCAGTCGCCAGCTTTGGTGGGGACATAGAATTCCGGCTTGGTACACTCCCGATGGAAATTTTACAGTGGCAGCAACAAAAGAAGAAGCATTACAATTATTAGTAAAAGATTTCCCAAAGAAATGGAAACTCACTGATTTGAAACAAGATGAAGATTGCTTGGACACTTGGTTTTCTTCCTGGCTTTGGCCTTCGGAGGTTTTTAAAGGAATGAGCAATCCCAATAATGCTGATTTTAAATATTATTATCCAACAAATACATTAGTAACAGCTCCCGAAATTATTTTCTTTTGGGTAGCAAGAATGATAATGGCTGGTTACGAATTCAAAGGACAAAAACCTTTTAATGAAGTTTATTTCACAGGAATAGTTCGGGATAAACAAGGAAGGAAAATGAGTAAAAGCTTGGGTAACTCACCCGATTTATTAGCGTTGATTGACACTTACGGCGCCGATGCCATTCGATTTGGAATTATGATTTCCTCTCCTGCCGGAAATGATTTACTCTGGGATGAAAGTAGTAATGTACAAGGAAGAAATTTTACCAACAAGATGTGGAATGCATTGAAGTTGATAAAAAGTTGGGAAGCAAAAATTAGTTCAGAAAAACAAGATGCAATAAATGTACAGTTTGCAATCGACTGGTTTGAAAATAGATTAACCGTAGCAAAATCAGAACTGGAAGGACTTTATAAAGATTTCAAACTTAGTGAAGCACTAAAAAATATTTACTCGTTGATATGGGATGATTTCTGCAGTTGGTATTTGGAATGGGTAAAACCAGGAATGAATGAACCCGTTAACTCCCTCGTTTATCAAAAAACAATTTACTTCTTTGAAGAACTGATGCATCTTTTGCATCCTTTCATGCCTTTTATTACAGAAGATATTTATCATTTGTTGAGCGAAAGAAAAGAAGGCAACGACCTTACCATTCGACAATCGTTGCCAAATAAAATAATTTCAACACATCTAAGTCACCAAGGGCAATTGTTGCAAACAGTAATTACCACTATTCGTGATTCGAAAAATTCAAACAAGTTATTTCCAAAAGATGCAATTACATTATCTATTCAAACAGAAAAACAGGAAAATTTTACAATTTTTAAAGACATACTTGCGAAGCAAGTAAATGCATCGGTTGTCCATTTTGTATCAAAACCTGTTTCAGACAGCATTACCGCCGTAGTACAACAAGATAAATTTTTTATTACTACAGAAAAACAACTTGACAAGTCAATTCAAAAAGAAGATTTATTAAAAGAATTGAATTATCAAATTGGCTTTTTAGGAAGTGTAGAAAAAAAACTGAACAACGATAAGTTCGTCAATAATGCAAATCCAGAAATTATAAATTCGGAGCGCAAGAAAAAATCAGATGCAGAAGCAAGGATTAAATTATTACAAGAAAGTATTGCCACACTTTAATTCTATTCAATTATTTAGGAATAATATTTAAGGGTAAAATAAGCTCAATTTTTCTGCCTTTCATGCCTGTACTTAAATCGTTATCCAACAAATAACTGAAGCGAATACCGAAAGTTAATGGATGCTGATTCCACCATTTTGTGTCGAAATAAATTTCTCCGCCGGCACTTCGTTGATTTATAGTTTGCAGCTTATTTCTAGAATACAGCTTAGTGTAATCATAAAATGCATTGGCTCGAATGCGTGATATGTAAACTATATTCCCTACTCCCCAATCGGGCAACCAAAGTGGGAAATGATAATTACTGCTCACTCGCCACATTCTTGAAAAATAATATTTTGTAAATCCCCGCGAATAAGAAAAACGATTACTAAATAATCCGGGATTCAAAGTATCTCTTTGTTGAAAAGAACCATTTAGAATTAAATGATGATTATTGACAACACCCGGCAACATGACACTTGCCGATCCAATAAACTGATAAGCTGAATAACGAGTAAGGGCTTGGGTTCGATGCAATGAAACGGCAATACCTTTTTTAGGAAAAATATCCTGCTTTGTTTTTTGTAGCTGCTGGCTATAAGTAATAAAATGTGAGAGATACGAAAAATTTATAGTTGAAGAAGTTGTTGATTTATAAAATTCGTTCCTTAAAAAATAATTACTGCCAAAATTCAAGTATCTAAAAAATCTTCCTGATGTAAAATTTAAAGGAATAGAAAAACCCACCCTACTATCCAATTGATTCCAACGAAGTGAATCGCTTTTTTTATTCAACGTTAACTGAGTACCAGCAGAAAGGAATGGAAACAAAGCTCCATAAACTGCGTTGAAACCAACAGCATTTGTGCGATCATTTTGATTATAGAGATAATATAAATCACTTTGAAAAGTATTCAACACATTTTCTCCGTAAAGAGAAAAAGTTAATTCCGGATCTTCATAATTAGGCCGCCAGCTATGAAAATTGAAAAAATTAGTTGTTTTTCGATACGTTTTACTGACGAAATCTCTATGCGAAATTTCGGTTAATTTATGGGTAGCGTTCCCGTTAATTCCTCTAATTAAATTATTATTTGTGCTATTAGAAAGTTGGCTGGGATTTATTTCCTTCCAAAGTAAATCTGTCAATAAAGATTGCCGCAACTGATAACCATTAGCATTAAAACCTGAGAATGTTATGGAATTCTTTTTTGCTGAAACAAAATAATTACCCAAAGAAGTATTGGTTAATTGATAGATTTTTTGTGATGAAAGATCCATCGCATACAATTCATCATTTCCGGAATACGATGCCGTAAAATAAATTTTATTTTTATCAACTGATAAAAATCCCAACACATTGTAAGAAAGTGGAATGAGCGGAACTACGCTTCCATCCTCTATTTTAACTTTTACTAAAGCCATCCGCCCATCGTGATTTCTAATAGCGGCCACAACGAAATTTTCATCTATAAACTTGGGATCCGTAAATAAACTAATGGATGTATCGGCAATGCGTTTTAAAATAGCACCGTTGTTGGCATCTAAAATATGCAATTCACATTTTCCATTCGCATCATATTGTACAGCAACTATTTTATTGCCAGAATTAGATATATCGGGAGAAAAATATTTTGCTTTGTGTGTTATTGTTTTTTGTACCCCTGTTTGTATATCAATAATTTTTAGGTTGCTAAAATTTCTCCACCCCCACCGGATATCGGGTTGATAAGCTGCATAAACAATTTTTCCATTTCGAAAACTGAAATATTCATCAAGGGAAATATCTTTTTCGCAAAGGAAATGCTCACCTGTTTTATCTTTTATAAAAAACTGAGGACGATTACGGTAACTGCTTTTTAAATACAGCATTGAATCTTGTTCCAGTTGGAAAGGGAAAAAATAATCTGTATAATATGTAAAATTGGAGAATGAATGCTCAGTTGGTTGCAATTGTAAATTGCTTTTACTGGAATCTGATTTCTGAAAGTAACTAAATGCATTTTCTCTGAATTGCTGGAAAGAAACACCTGCATATCTTTTGATAGCATTTTGAAATGGATATACAACTCCTTTAAAATTGACGGCATCACCTGTTACTTTTTTCCAAAAATCAGTTCCATATTTTTCATTTCCGTAATGAAGCAATAAAAAACCTAGTGGATAATGAGAAGGCACATAATCTTTCAACGAGCCATTACGTAATTTCATCCAGGAATATTTTTTATTTCCCTCCCACAATGCTTTGTATTGATTAGTAAAAAATGGAATCCGACCTCTTCCTTGTTGCGTTTGAACGGTTTCATTATAAACCGCATCGCCTTCAAAAAACCAATCCGGTACAGCAGCATTAACGGCTAACGATAACCCATCTTCTCCAAAAAAATGATATGCAGCATCGGCAGCTCCTTGCCGAAAATTATTATACTGTTGCACGTGCCGATATTCATGAACCGCCAATGCATCTATCCAATTAAGACTGCCCAATTCAAAATTATTCATCGATGGAGTCATAAAGAATTCGCTGCGATATGGCCCCAGACCTGCATACCCATTGGCAACAGTGGTTTGATTTTGTAGCAAAAAATTTACTTTCCGTAATCGAGAACCCAAGGAAGCATTTTGTGCTGCTAAAAAATGAACCACAGATGCAATGCGATTGGCTTGGCTATCTAGCCCCACCGGAAAAATAATACGAGCGGTATCCGTATCGATCTTTTTCCATTGAAGTGATGGCGGATTGCCACCAAATTGCTGAGAAAAAAGTGAGCAAGATTGAATTAGTAATAATCCCCCGAGTAATTTTTTCATTCAAAAAAAAATAATGCGAAAGTTACATGTTAATTTGCAATGAATTTTTAAATCACGTTTACATTTTGAAAAAACTATGTTGACTATAAAACACGCTACAGAAGTTGATATCCCGTTGATTCGAAGTTTATGTTTACAAATATGGCCGCAAACCTACCAAGCATTACTTACACAAGAGCAGATTGATTTTATGCTAGAATTGATGTACAGTGAAGCATCCATCAAAAAGCAACTTGCTGAAGAAAAATGTCAGTACCTTCTTTTTTACGAGGATGGACTGCCAAGTGGATATGCTTCTTTTAGTAATCTGGAAACTTCCATCTGGAAACTACATCGTTTGTATATTTTACCCCAAGCACAAGGAAAAGGAATTGGCAAAAATGTTATTAATTATATTATTGATATAATAAAAAAAGAAAATGGAAAAATTTTAAAATTGCAAGTACACCGTAAAAACAAAGCAAAACTCTTTTATGAAAACTTGGGATTTTCAATTATTGAAACGGCCGATTTTGATATTGGCAACGGATATTTCATGACCGATTATGTAATGGAAAAGGAATTATAACATCATTAATTATTCTATTTTTAGAGTACATAATTGTACCTTTGTCGCTCTAAAAATAAACCTACATGTCAACAATGACCGCATCAAAAATCGACTTTTCAATAGCCCATAAAGTAAAGGATATTAGTCTTGCAGCTTGGGGACGCAAAGAAATTAAACTTGCCGAAGCAGAAATGCCTGGTTTGATGGCACTTCGTCAAGAATTTGGAGTAAGCAAACCATTAAGCGGTGCTCGTATTTCGGGTTGTCTTCACATGACAATTCAAACAGCTGTTTTAATTGAAACGCTGACGGCATTAGGAGCAGAAGTAAAATGGAGTTCGTGCAATATTTTTTCTACACAAGATCATGCAGCAGCAGCAATTGCAGCAACAGGCATTGGTGTATTTGCTTGGAAAGGACAATCACAAGAAGAAGCGGATTGGTGTATTGAACAAACATTATTTTTTGGATCATCCGATCGTCCATTGAATATGATTTTGGATGATGGAGGTGATTTAACTAATATGGTTTTGGATAAATATCCCGAATTTGTACAGCATGTAAAAGGCATTTCGGAAGAAACCACAACGGGTGTTCACCGCTTGTACGAAAGAGTTGCAAACGGAACCCTGCCGGTTCCCGCAATCAACGTAAATGACTCAGTAACAAAATCGAAGTTTGATAATAAATACGGTTGTAAAGAAAGTTTGGTAGACGCAATTCGTCGTGCTACTGATGTAATGCTTGCCGGCAAAGTAGCTGTAGTAGGCGGTTATGGTGATGTTGGAAAAGGTTCAGCCGCATCTTTGAATGGTGCTGGCTGCCGTGTAATTGTTACTGAAATTGATCCAATTTGTGCGTTACAAGCTGCCATGGATGGTTTTGAAGTTAAGAAAATGATTGATGCTGTAAAAGAAGCCGATATTGTAGTTACTGCTTCGGGTTGTCGCGATTTAATTACTGGAGATCATTTTCACAATATGAAAGACAAAGCCATTGTTTGCAACATCGGCCATTTTGATATTGAAATTGATATTGCTTGGTTGAATAACAATTATGGCTCTACAAAAGATACAATCAAACCCCAAGTTGATTTATATACTATTAACGGAAAAGAAATAATCATTTTAGCAGAAGGTCGTTTAGTAAATCTAGGTTGTGCTACTGGTCATCCCAGTTTTGTGATGAGCAATAGTTTTACCAATCAAACGCTGGCTCAAATTGAACTTTGGACCAATAATAGCAAGTATGAAAACAATGTATATGTCCTTCCCAAACATTTGGATGAAAAAGTAGCACGTTTACATCTTGCAAAAGTTGGAGTTGTTTTGGAAGAGTTGACTACCGAACAAGCCAGCTATCTTGGAATTCCAAAAGAGGGTCCATACAAACCAGAACAATACAGATATTAATAAACAATATGTACGCTTTGAAAACCCACTTCAAAAAAAGTGGGTTTTCTTTTTATTGTTCCCACTAACTTGCATTCATGATTGAGTTCAAAGCAAGCATAAAACAGTTTGGACAAAAAGCCGATAAAACGCATTGGGTATTTATTGAAATTCCGGGAGAGTTGAGTCAAAGATTAAATTCCGAAAACAGAAGAGCATTTCAAGTAAAAGGAAAATTAGATAACTACGCAATTAAATCTAAAACTATATTCCCTTTGCGAGGTGGTGGTTTTATTATGCCATTAAACAAATCCGATAGAAAGCAAATTGGCAAAAGAGAAAATGCGATGCTGAATGTTCAATTAGAAAGAGATAAAACTGTGTATCCATTAAATACAGATTTAGTAGAATGCTTGGCCGATGAACCTGAGGCAGCTTCTTTTTTTTATAGTTTAGTAAAATCTCATCAAAATTATTTTAGCAAATGGATTGATGCAGCAAAAACAGTTCCAACAAAAACAAAAAGGATTGTGCAAACCCTGCATGCGCTTTCGCATAAATTGGATTACTCGCAAATGATGCGATTTAATAAAAACAAAGATTGAATTTGTAAATTTGTATATGACAAAACTTTCAGTCAACATCAACAAATTTGCTACGCTTAGAAATAGCCGTGGCGGCAACAACCCCGATGTTGTAAAAGCAGCCGTAGATGCACAACGATTTGGAGCAGATGGAATAACTGTTCACCCTAGGCCCGATGAGCGCCATATCCGTTATGATGATGTGAGAGAAATAAAAAAAATCATTTGTACAGAATTGAATATTGAAGGAAATTGCACGGAGCAAAAATTCATTGATCTTGTTCTTGAAGTAAAACCTCATCAAGTAACATTAGTACCCGATAATCTTGGTCAACTCACGTCAGATCACGGATGGGATACTATCACACACAAAAATTATTTAAAAGAAAAAATTAAATTTTTTCAAGATGCAGGAATTAGAGTTTCAATTTTTGTAGACCCTATTTTGAAAATGATAGAAGGAGCTGCTGAAATAGGAACTGATAGAATTGAATTATACACAGAAGGATTTGCAAAAAATTATGAAAAAGAAAATAAACAAGCATCCATTGAATCCTATTTATTAGCCGCACAGCTTGCAGATAAACTAAAACTTGGTGTAAATGCTGGACACGATTTAAGTTTAACTAATCTTAAATTTTTCAAACAATCAATACCGTGTTTAGCAGAAGTTAGCATTGGTCATGCTTTAATTTCTGATGCCCTTTATCTTGGTTTTGAAAATGCCATTCAATTATATAAAAGGCAACTGAAATAATTTTTTTTGAACCAACTTATTAATTACAACCCAGCAACTCGCATAGTTTTCTTTCCAAATCGAAACCGCGAAGATTACGAGCTACAATTTTTCCGCTTGGATCAACAAGTATATTGAAAGGAATGCCAGATACATGATACAACTGAGCAGCAGCATTACTCCAACCTTGAAGATCACTTACATGAGTCCAAGAAAGTTTATCGGTTTTAATGGCTTGCACCCAATTATTTTTTTGATCCACTTTATCCAATGAAACACCTAAAATTGTAAAGTTTTTAGATTTAAATTTTTCATAGTTAGCCACCACATTTGGATTTTCCAACCGACAGGGTTTGCACCAACTTGCCCAAAAGTCAACCAATACATATTTCCCTTTGAAAGAAGAAAGCGCAATAGATTTCCCATTTACATCAGGTTGTGCAAAGTCAATAGCTGCTGAACCAACCGCACCCACTTTATTATAATTTATATACTGAATTAGATTATTACCAATTCCCGATGATTTAACTCTATCACTTAATTTATTGTATCGCTTTTCTAAAAGAAGTATATCATCATAAAATTGATTGGTAACCAATAAAACAAAAGGGGCCACATAAGAATCTTTCCTATCGGTTACAAAAAAATCAATTTGTTGTTGAATACTATCCAACACTTTATCATAGAAATTCATACTATTTGTTCTCTCTATTCCTTCCGGCAAAGAATTTATTTGTTGAGCCAACGATTGAAATCGCATTGCCAAAGGATTAAAACTATTTTGAAAAAAAACAAAGTCATTGTGCGACGAAGAACCCTCAAGCGACATATTACTGAAATTTTCCTTGCTGCCGGAAATTGTAATTTTTGAATTTTCAAGATAAATAAACTGAGGTTGTTGACCTGTTATTTTCAACAAGCATAAAGTGGGTTCTAAAATTTTACCTATTAACGTAAATTTTCCTCCTAAAATAATTCCTTTGGCAACTTGTTCGTTGTTATTGGCATTGTCTAATGTTAATGTTGTGCTATCATCAAAATTTAACATACTCCCTACAATTATAAATCCTGTTGTTTTCAATGGTTCTTGCGCAAATCCAAATTGAACAGCAGAGATAAAGACAAATAATAATAGATTTTTTTTCATACTGTTATATTCATTGAATATAAAAATAAATTTTCAATTAGTGTTTCGGTAAAAATAATAAATTGACATGAACAACAGACTTAATCTCTTATCCCTTTTAAAAACAGTTTTGTGGAAACATTTGTATCGCAATTACTATTCAGTGCTTGAATATATGCACTCCCAATAATTGCGCCATCAGCAAAATCACAAGCAAGTTCATAAGTTGATTTATCTTTTATCCCAAAACCAACCAATAGGGGATTTTTAAGATTAAAATTTCTCAACCGTTTTAGATATAAACCAATATTGGAAGTTTTATTTTCACTGCCAGTGGTTGATGTGGAAGAAACTGCATACAAAAATCCATCACTCAAACTATCCAACTTTAATATTCTTTCCTCCGAAGTTTCTGGTGTAATTAAAAAAATAAAATCTAACCCGAATTTTTTAATTATTGATTGATACTCAGATTCAAATTCATACTCGGGTAAATCTGGAATTATTAATCCATCAACTCCAACTTCTGCTGCATCACTACAAAATTTTTCAAATCCATATTGCAAGACAGGATTTAAATAACCCATCAAAATAACAGGCAAATTTATTTGCTTTCTGAAATCTTTTAATTGTTCAAAAAGATTTTTAATTGTCATCCCATTTTTTAATGCAATTGCACTACTAGCTTGAATTACGGGTCCATCTGCCAAAGGATCGCTATAAGGAATTCCTACCTCAATAATATCTGATCCGTTATCTTGTAACGCATGCATCACTTCTAATGTACTTTCAAATTTCGGAAAACCCGCTGTGAAATAAATATTGAGTACAGATTTTTTCTCTGCCAGCTTTTTTTGAAATAAATTTTTAAGCCTACTCATTGTTTCACTCCTCCATTTTTTTCATATACGTTGACAAATCTTTATCGCCTCTTCCACTCAAACAAATAATAACATTATCGGATGGTTTAAATTTCAGCAACTTTAATGCGTGCAAAGCATGTGCACTTTCCAACGCAGGAATAATTCCTTCCAATTTTGCCAACTCAAACGCTGCTGCAATGGCCTCATCATCAGTTGCGCTTAAATATTTTGCACGACCAGTTTCAAATAAATGTGCATGCAATGGACCAATACCCGGATAATCCAACCCCGCTGAAATACTATGTGGTTCTATAACTTGACCATCTTTAGTTTGCATTAACAAGCTTTTACTTCCATGCAAAATTCCTATTGTGCCAAGTTGGGTTGTTGCAGCACTAAAATCTGTATCAACACCCAATCCTGCAGCTTCGACTGCAATTAACTGAACAGAATTTACATCTAAAAAATGATAAAAAGCACCTGCAGCATTACTTCCTCCACCAACACATGCAATTACATAATCGGGTAATTCAGTTTTAATTTTTTCTTTCAATTGCCATTTTATTTCAAGGCTGATTACAGATTGAAATCGCGTTACGATATCTGGATATGGATGAGGTCCAACTACACTTCCAATAATATAATGTGTATCCACAGAATTATTTATCCAATAACGAATTGCTTCGTTAGTTGCATCTTTCAAAGTTTTACTTCCACTTGATGCAGGAATTACTTTCGCCCCCAACATTCTCATTCTTGCAACATTCGGAGCTTGTCGCTTAATATCTTTTTCTCCCATAAACACAATACAATCTAATCCCTTCAATGCACAAACGGTGGCGGTAGCAACACCATGTTGACCAGCGCCTGTTTCTGCAATAATTCTTTTCTTTCCTAATTTAATCGCCAATAAAATTTGTCCGATTGTATTATTTATTTTATGTGCACCGGTATGACAAAGGTCTTCCCGTTTTAGATAAATATTAACAGAGTATTTTTGACTTAATCGCTTTGCAAAAAATAAAGGAGTTGCTCTACCAGCATAATCTTTTAATAAATTTTGATACTCATTTTGAAAAGCAACATTTTCAATAATTTTAAGATATTCCACTCGAAGCTCTTCTACATTTTTATACAACATTTCTGGAATATAGGCACCACCAAATTTGCCGTAGTAACCCTTTTCGTCAGGTTCAAAATATTTATTTGGAAACATTTTTATCCTTTTAATTCTTTTTTAAATTGCACAACTTGTGTCAAATTTTTCACACCAGGGGCTGTTTCAAATTGACTGTTAATATCAATTGCAAATAAATCGGGGTGCCGAAGTGACTTTATTTTTTCAACATCATTTAATGAAATACCACCACTTAAAAAAAATGGTTTCTCAATATTAAGGTTCTTTAAAATATTCCAATCAAACTGCACACCTGTCCCACCCGACAAACCAACTTTTAACGCCGTATCAAATAAATAATAATCGCATACATCATAATCATTTATAAATTTATTAACGGTTTCAATGCTAGAATTATGAACATGAAATGTTTTTATCACCTCTAACTCTTTTGATAAAGCATCACACAGTTTTAGATTTTCATTTCCGTGTAATTGCACACAATCCAATTTATAGTCATCAGCAATTTTCATTATTTCATCAAAAGCCATATCTACAAAAACGCCAACTTTTTTTAAATCAAAATCTGCATCTGCAACATCGCTTGGCATAATTTTATCTTTTGCATAGCGGGGAGAATCTATACAAAATATAAAACCCGCAAAATCAATTCCTAATGCATCCAACTGTTGCAACTGTTTTAATTGAGTAATACCACAAACTTTTATATTCATTGTTGCATAATTTTTAATTCTCTGACAAAATCTTTAAACGCAATACCGGTTTGTTTTTCTTGCATAAATTTTTCTCCAATCAAAAAACCATCAAACCCATTTTTTTTAAACATTAAAACATCCTGTACAGTTTTAATTCCACTCTCTGCAATTTTTAATTTATTATTCGGAATTTTTTCAGCCATTCGTAAACTGCGATCAATATCTAATTCAAAAGTTTTCAAATTACGGTTGTTAATTCCAACAAATTCAATTTCATCACAAATATGATCAAACTCGCTTTCATCGTGAATCTCAAGCAAAACCTGAACTCCAATGTTTTTTGCAAACGCAGCAAATTTTTTAATCTCATTCTTTGTTAAACAAGCAGCAATCAGCAAAATTACATCTGCCCCAATAGCTTTGGATTCTATTATTTGATATTCATCAATGATAAAATCTTTTCGAAGAATTGGAATAGAATTTTTTCTTGCAACTTTCAAATCGTTGTTACAACCGCCAAAAAAATATTCATCCGTCAACACGGATAAACAAGACGCTCCAAATTCTGTGTACGCAGCAGTAACTTCGTTTACATCAGCTTCATTATTGATAATACCTTTTGAAGGAGATTTTCTTTTAAATTCTGCAATGATTCCTGTTTTTGTTTTATCCAATAACGATTTGCGAAGAGAAATTGTTGGTTTTAAAAACAACTCACTTTTCTCCAACTCAGCAAAACCAATTTGCGTTTTCGATTGCTTGAGTTCCAATTTTTTGTAGTCAATTATATTTTGCAAAATATTCATGCTTGCAAGTTGATTAATTTTTGAAAAGAATTATTTGCTTTGCCACTTTCAAAACTTTCTACTGCTACATTATATGCTTCGTCATACGATTTAAATTTACCAGTACAATTTAGTGCCATTGCTGCATTTGCCAACACAACTGCATTTTGTGACCAAGTCCCCTCGCATTGTAAAATTTTTGAAAATATTTTTGCTGCTTCTTCTACACTATTGCCGCCAAGTATATCTTGGGGAGCAACCAATCGTTTTCCTAACTGTTCAGGTGTCATAATTTTTTCTCCTTCGTTTGTAATCACTTTAGTATCGCTTGTAAGTGAGATTTCATCATAACCATCCAAACTATGAATAATAGTAAAATATTTTTCAGATTGCTGCAATAAATAATTATAAATTCTTGCCATCTCTAAACTAAAAACTCCAATCAATTGAAATTTTGGATGCGCTGGATTTACCATTGGCCCGAGCATATTAAAAAATGTTCTCATTGCAAGATTTTTTCTAATCGGTCCCACAATTTTTAATGCTGGATGAAATAGTGGCGCATGCAAGAAGCAAATATTTGCTTCTTCAATTTCAGTTTTTAATTTAGAACTATCGGATTTGAATTTATACCCCAACTGTTCCATTACATTTGATGCACCACTAATTGATGAAGCACCATAATTTCCATGTTTGGCAACTTTTTGGCCAGCACCCGCAACTATAAAACAACTTAGTGTAGAAATATTAAAAGTATTTTTTCCATCGCCACCAGTTCCAACAATATCAACTGTGTCAAACTCTTTTAAATCCACTGGTACACAAAGTTCCAGTAAAGCATCACGAAAACCTTGCAACTCTTCAATAGTAATACTTCGCATTAAAAATGCCGTCATAAAAGCAGTTACTTCATGTTCATTGTAAACACTTTTTCCGATGTTAACCAACACCTCTTTTGCGGTTTCCTTTGTAAGTGTTTTGTATTCAAATAAATATTGTAATATTTTTTTCATTTATTTCCGTTTCATTGCAAATTATAAAATCAACTTTTCAACCAATTCTGAATTATATGTTCTCCCATTGGCGTTAAAATACTTTCAGGATGAAACTGAACACCCTGAACATCATATAATTTATGTTGCAACGCCATAATATATCCTTCTTCATCAACTGCCGTAATTTCCAATTCATCGGGAAAATTTTCTTTCTCAACAATCCATGAGTGATAACGTCCAACTTCAATAATTTCTGGAAGATCATAAAATAATTTGCAACTTGCATTTTTCAAAAGGCAACTTGTTGCGACACCATGAAAAACATTTTCTAAATTTTTTAATTTACCGCCAAAGGCTTCCGCAATCGCCTGTTGTCCCAAACAAACGCCTAGTATCGATTTTGAGGTGCCATACTTTTTAATCAATGGCAATAACAATCCTGCCTCTTCAGGAATTCCCGGACCGGGAGACAAAATAATTTTATCGTACTCCTTTATTTTTTCTAAATCAATTTGGTTGTTCCGAAATACATCTACTTTTTTGCAAATAATTTTTTCAACCATTTGAACAAGGTTGTAAGTAAAGGAATCATAATTATCAAAAACTAATATTTTCATTTTATATTTTCTGCAAAAGAAATTGCTTTTCGCAATGCATTTAATTTATTATTTACTTCTTGTAATTCATTTTCCGGATTACTTGCTACCACTACACCAGCCCCCGCTTGAAAGGAAAGTGTATTATTTTTACTCATAAAAGTGCGAATCATAATTGCGTGATTACAACTTCCATCAAATCCTATAAAACCAATTGCGCCACCGTAAAACCCACGTGGTGTTGGCTCATAACTATCAATTAATTCCATCGCTTTAAATTTTGGTGCACCACTTAATGTGCCGGCAGGAAATGTTTTTGCCAACAAGTCAAACGGATTATATCCTTCGCGTATTTTCCCTATCACTTCGCTTACCAAATGAATAACATGACTATAATATTGAATTTTTTTGAAGTGCGTTACCGATACATCATCACAAACTTTACTTAGATCATTACGCGCCAAGTCAACCAACATTACATGCTCAGCATTTTCTTTTTTATCGTTTAATAATCGAGTGGCCTCTTCAGCATCTTTTTCGTCATTGCCGGTTCTTTTAAAAGTTCCAGCAATTGGATGAAGAGTAGCATTCCCATTTTGAATAATGATTTGTGCTTCTGGTGATGATCCCATCAATTTATAATCGCCATAATCAAAATAAAATAAATAGGGTGATGGATTAATGCTGCGTAGTGCTCGATAAACATTAAAATCATCCCCTGTATATTTTTGTTGAAATTTTCTGCTCAATACAATTTGAAAAACATCTCCAAGGCGACAATGCCAAATTCCCTTATTTACAAGTTCCAAATAATCATTATCGGTTAAATTAGAAAGCTCATCTCCTTTTATTTTAAAAGGATAAACTGGCACATCTTTACTTTTAATTAGCGATTCAACTAAATTCACATCGCTATCCAATCCCTGAATTTTATTTTCCAACAAATAAAGTTCATCGTTAAAATGATTGAAAGCCAAAACATATTGATAAAATCTATAGCGCAACAAAGGAATTTCAATTGGTTGTTGTGCACTGGAAGATTTTATTTTAATTGTTTCAAAAAATTGAACGGCGTCATAAGTTGTGTAACCAAAAAGACCTTGCCCAAATTTTTTCTCTTTTGTTTTAGATTCTTGAAAAATAAATTTTTGCATGAATTTCTGCAACAGAATGGAAACATCTTCCCCTTTTTTTATTCCCATTTTTTCTGTTTTTTGTCCGGGAAGCTTAAATTCAATTTGTTGAGAATTTGAAATTTCAATCCCGCCAATTGCATTTACACAAATAAAGGAATAACTATTTTCAGCAGCGTGATGGTCGGTACTTTCCAATAAAATAGTATCGCGAAAACGATCCCGAAGCCGAAGGTAAATACCAACTGGTGTAAAAATATCAGCCAATAATTTTTTACAGCTTGTTGTAATTTCAATTTTATTCATAGCTATTTGGAATAAAAAACCCCGAAAAATTTCGGGGCATCTACGTATGTTTATACAAAATATGATAATAACAATACAGCACCCTTAAGAGTCTATATGCCACCACCAATATTTAGTTTGTGAATTCATGCTTGATTGCAAATATGATGCTGAAATTTGAATTTTACAAATTATTTTAAAAAATTAATTAGAATTAGATCTATATACCTACTTTTAATCGAACACTTTTTACTTCTTTACTATAAATAAATGTTGTTTTATTCCCGAAACTATTTCTTACATAATTAAGCGCATCGGCTATTTCAAGATCCGTCAAGTTGTCTAAAGGCGCCATCAAATTTTTGAAAGTCCGATTGGGCTCATTAGCTAATGCTTCTGACCCAAGAAGAATGATTTCAATCAGGTTTGGTTTTTGTCCCAACACATATTTTGATTTTGATAAACTAGGTGTCATTCTTGGAACACCTTCTCCATTTGGCATATGGCAACTGAGACAATAATTGTTATACACTATTTTACCTCGGTCAATTGTTTTTGATGGCGCTTTTGGATTCATTTGAAATGCAAAAAGCGACAATGCTCCTGTTAAAATAAATAATAGTCCTGCTATTTTTTTCATACTAATATTTTTCAGAATACGTTATTTTCCAAATTCTTCCTTTTTGATCGTCGGAAATATATAAAGATCCGTCGGGACCTTCTGCCAATCCGCACGGACGATAAGTAGCACTTTGGGGAGTTTTAACGGCTCCAGCAAATCCATCTGCAAAAATTTCATATTCGCCACTGGGTTTGCCATTTTTAAATGGTAGAAAAGTTACAAAGTAACCTTGCTGTTCGCGAGGTGCTCGGTTCCATGAACCATGCCAAGCAATAAAAGCACCATTTCTGTATTTTTCAGGAAATTGTTTTCCGGTATAAAAGAGCAATCCATTGGGAGCCCAATGCCCGGGAAAAGCATAAATAGGATTTTCCATTCCATCACACCTTTCAGTTTTCCTTTTATCGCCTCCATATTCAGGAGCAAGTATTTTTTTCTTTTGAAATGGATCGTAATAACAATATGGCCAACCAAAATTTGCTCCTTTTTTTAACAGAAACATTTCTTCAGCAGGAAGTTCAACGCTTTCTTCAATGGAGTATTGATTCGGAAAAACTCTATTAAGATCATCTCGACCATGTTGCACAGCAAAAAGTTCATTCAATTCTTTATTCCAATCCAGCGCTACAATATTTCTCGTTCCGGTTACATATCGAATCCCTTGAGGATACGATTGATTAAGACGATCTGACTTAAACTGCCAAATACCACCCGCAGAATCAAGAATAGGACAAGGATCCATACCCATTGAACCTGTCCTTCTATCCCTTTCCTGGCAAGCATTTGAAGGCGCTCCAATATTTACATAAACATTTCCAGCATCATCTAATGAAATCGATTTTGATGCGTGTTGGCGTTTATTAACTAAGCCTTGGATGATGAGTTCGGGTTTATCAGGATTTACAATATTATTATTCTGAATCTTGTAACGAAACACTTGATCATTAGATGAAGTATATAAATAATTTTTCTTGATGGCGATTCCTGTTCCAACGTAATTTCCAAATCCACTTATGTCTTCTGCAATGCCGTCTTTATTTTTATCTTTCAAACAAATCACTCCTCTTCCTTCATTCAAATCTTCAAGTTTTACATACACATCTCCATTTTCATTAACAACTAAGTGACGAGCCGATCCTAAATTATCGGCTAATACCGTTGAAGTAAACCCTGCTGGAAGACTAATGTCTGCCATTGAATTTCTTTTCTCTTTTTTTGAATCTGAGCTACAATTAAAAAAACTAAGTAGCAGTAAGGAGCCAATAAAAAAAGTGCGCTGAGCGGAGATTAACATAAACTCGATTTTAGGCATAAATTTACTACTTCCTAAATTTATTAAGTGAGCTACCCGTAAATAAATTATGAACGGTATCCGACACTGAAACTTCATCCCTAATTTTAAGTAAATATTAAGCTATGAAACGTATCCATATTATTCTTCCCATTTTTATCCTGCTATTTTCAACGCTGCAAATGATTGCACAAAAGGATGAAGGATATAAAATTCCACCGAAGGAAATTACAGAAATGTTGTTAGCTAAACCCACTCCGGGAGTAACTGTTTCAGAAAACGGAGAATGGATGTTGTTATTGGAAACTAGCAGCTATCCTTCAGTAGAAGAATTAGCCAGACCGGAACTTCGAATTGCTGGAATGAGAATTAATCCTGCAAACTTTGCATTAAGCCGACAAAATTTTATTACTGGCTTACGCCTCAAAAATGTTGTTTCCGGAAAGGAATTTACAATTAGTAATTTACCTACTCCACTTTTTGCAGGAGCAGTTCAATGGAGTCCCAACGATAAAAAAATAGCGTTTACTCAAACTTCAACAAACCAAGTTGATCTTTTTACAATTGACATAGAAAGTAAAAAAGCATTGAAGCTAAATAAAAGCACATTAAATGTTATCAATAATACGTATCAATGGATTGACGATAACAGTATTTTGTATTCAGCCATTTTGAAGCCTGCAACAGAAGCACCTCAAAAGCCTTTGGTTCCCAAAGGGCCTACCACACAGGAAAATGAAGGCAAAGCTTCACCACGTCCTACGTATCAAGATTTAATCAAGAGTCCATTTGATGAACAGCTTTTTGAATTTTATTCCACTACTCAATTGGTAAAAAATACAAATGGTGTTGAAACTAAGCTTGGTAGTCCATCCATAAAAAGTAGTATTAATATTTCTCCCGACAAAAAATATTTAATGGTTCGAACATTACATAAACCATTTTCTTATATCGTACCGGCTCAAGGATTTCCATCAACTATTAACTTACTAGATTTAAGCGGGAAGCTTATAAAACAACTTGCAGAAATTCCTACTTCTGAAACCGCACCCGGAGGAAATGATAATGTGCAACTTGTTGCAAGAGGATTTGATTGGAGAGATGACGAACCCGCTACAATTATTTATTGCATGCCCCTTGACAGTGGATTGATTAAAAACGCGGCTGAATTCCGTGACGCTGTATATGCCCTATCAGCCCCATTTACAGATAACCCTAAAGAGTTATTCAAAACAAAACTTCGTTATCGAAATACTACTTGGGGGAATAATAAAGTAGCACTGGTAACTCAAGGATTAACAAGTAAACAACTAATTCAACTTTCACATTACAATCCAACTTCGGGAGAAATAATACAATTGTTTGAAAGAAATTCTACAGATGCTTATTCAAACCCTGGCAACCCGATCACTTATAAAAATGAATTAGGTAGGCATGTTATAAAAACAATCGATAATGGGAATAGCATTTTAATGAACAATTCCACTGGAGCATCTCCCAAAGGTGATCTTCCATTTTTAGCCAGTTTGAATCTCACAACAAAAAAGACAGAAATTATTTGGCGTTGCCAAGAGGGATATTTTGAAACCATTACAAGAGTTTTAGATGCAGACAAATTTCAAGTTATTACTCGCCGTGAAAACGAAAAAGTAATGCCCAATTATTGGATAAAAGAATTAAAAAAATCTAACTCAGATCGTCAACTGACTACATTCAGTAATCCTTACAGTCAACTTGAAGGAGTTACCAAACAAAAAATTTCGTACAAAAGAGCAGACAGTGTTGATCTTACAGGTGATCTTTATTTACCAAAAGGTTTTGATGCAAAGCGAGATGCTCCACTTCCGTTGTTAATTTGGGCATATCCGGCAGAATATAATTCAGCAGCCGATGCTGCTCAAATTCGTGGAAGCGAACATCGATTTACTTTAGTTAATTGGGGCTCACCCATTTTTTATGTTACCCAAGGTTATGCAGTTTTAAACAATGCGGAAATGCCCATTGTTGCAACGGGAAAAGATAAGAAACCAAACGATAATTTTATAGAACAACTCACTATGAATGCTACATCTGCGATTAACAAATTAGCAGAAATGGGTATTGCTGATAGAAATAGAATTGCTGTTGGCGGGCATAGCTATGGTGCATTTATGACTGCAAACTTGTTGGCACATACCAATCTTTTCAAAGCAGGACTGGCGCGTAGTGGTGCTTACAACCGAACATTAACACCCTTTGGATTTCAAAATGAAGATAGAAATTATTGGCAGGCACCCGACTTGTATCATCAAATGAGCCCTTTCAGTTACGCTGATAAAATAAAAACTCCTTTGTTATTGATTCATGGAGATGCCGATAATAATACCGGTACATTCCCAATACAAAGTGAAAGAATGTTTAATGCTATAAAAGGCCATGGAGGTATTGTGAAATTCGTGAGCCTTCCGTATGAAAGTCACGGATATGCAGGAAGAGAGAATATTCTTCATATGCTAAATGAGCAATTCCTTTGGTTGGAAAAATATGTAAAAGGCGTAGAAAAGAATTCAGCGAAACCTCAATTAAAAGCATTTTAATTTACTACTTCACCTTCTAAATCGTAATCGAATGCTTTTGTAATTTTTACATTGTAGAACTCTCCTATTTCTAATTTTTTGTCGGATGCGATGATTACTTCGTTATCCACTTCTACACTGTCAAATTCCGATCTTCCTAAATAACGACCCGATTCTTTTTTATCTACTAATACTTTAAAGACTTTACCTACTTTTTCTTGATTCAACTCATGACTAATTTCTTGCTGCACTTCCATAATTTCATTGGCTCTTTCTTCTTTTTCTTCAGCCGTCAAATTATCTTTTAAAGCATGAGCTGTTGTTCCTTCTTCGTGTGAGTAAGTAAAAATACCAACGCGATCAAATCGTTGTTTTTGTAAAAACATTTTCAATTCTTCAACATCTTCTCTTGTTTCTCCTGGGAAACCGGCAATCAATGTAGTACGCAAACAAATACCTGGAACTTTTTCACGAACCGCCCATATCAATTCTTCCATTTCTTCTCTTGAAATCTGACGCTTCATGGCTTGCAACATATTATTAGCAGCATGTTGCAGTGGCATATCGAGATAATTACAAATATTTTCTCGTTCTTTCATTACATCCAAAATCTCCATTGGAAATTTAGAAGGATACGCATAATGTAAACGAATCCACACCAACCCTTTTATATCCGCTAAGCGATGAAGTAAATCGGGCAACATTCTTTTTTTATAGATATCCAATCCGTAATAAGTAAGTTCTTGCGCTATCAGTAATATTTCTTTTACACCACGCTTTACTAACAACTCGGCTTCTTTTACAATGTCTTCCATTGTTTTGCTGACATGATTCCCGCGCATCAACGGAATAGCACAAAAAGAACAAGTGCGATTGCATCCTTCCGATATTTTTAAATAGGCATAATGACTTGGAGTGGCTAATAATCGTTCGCCCAACAGTTCTGTTTTATAATCTGCTTCAAATTGTTTTAAGATGAGTGGCAATTCCATAGTTCCAAACCAAGCATCCACATCGGGAATTTCTTTTGCCAAATCATCTTTATAGCGATGACTTAAACAACCCGTTACATAAACCTTGTCCAACTTCCCTTTATGTTTTAAGTCTACTTGTCTCAAAATTGTATTGATACTTTCCTCTTTGGCTTTCTCTATAAATCCGCAAGTGTTGACGATTACAATGTTGTGATCTAATTTTTTATTCTCATGAACAACGCCAATATCGTTGGCAAGTAATTGTCCGCTCAACACTTCGCTATCCACCATATTTTTACTACAGCCGAGTGTGATGATATTGACTTTATCTTTTTTAAGTGTTCTTACTTTCATGCTCCAGATTTTCTTTCCAAACTAAATAAACTATCCACAAATTCGTGTTTATCAAAAATTAACAAGTCTTCCATTTTCTCACCCACACCAATAAACTTTACAGGAATTTTAAATTGATCGGCAATCGCCAAAACAATTCCACCTTTTGCACTTCCATCCAATTTAGTAATTGCTAATGCAGTAACATTGGTAGCTGCTGTAAAATGTTTGGCTTGCTCCAATGCATTTTGCCCTGTGCTGCCATCCAAAACCAACAGAACTTCATGTGGAGCATCAGGAATAAGTTTTTGAATAACTCTTTTTATTTTTCCTAACTCATCCATTAAATGAGCTTTGTTGTGTAAACGACCAGCTGTATCAATTAAAACTATTTCACTACCTCTGGAAATAGCGCTTTGCACTGTATCAAAAGCAACAGCTGCAGGATCACTTCCCATATTTTGTTTTACAATAGATACACCTACTCTTTCACTCCAAATTGTAAGTTGATCAACAGCAGCAGCACGAAATGTATCGGCAGCGCCCAACAAAACAGATTTACCTGCATTCTTAAAATTATGAGCCAGCTTTCCAATGGTTGTTGTTTTGCCTACACCGTTTACTCCAACAACCAATATCACATAGGGCTTTTGAGGAAGCTCTGTACTAAATGAATAAGAAGTTGCAGTGTTCTCCAACAAACTTTCTATCTCTTCCTGTAATAATTTATTTAATTCTCCACTACCCAGATATTTATCTTGTGAAACTCTTTTTTCTATCCGTTCAATAATTTTTACTGTTGTATCAATACCCACATCGGCACTTACTAAAGCTTCTTCCAATGCATCTAGCACTTCATCATCCACCTTGCTTTTTCCTGCAATGGCTTTTTTTATTTTCGACAAAAACCCTTCACTAGTTTTCTCCAAGCCTTGGTTTAAACTCTCTTTTTCCTTTTTCCCAAATATGTTGCTAAAAAAACTCATGCTTTAAACTATCACTTTTATAATTTTCAGGTTTTACTTCTAGATTCAAATTTCCAATAAAATAACAAAAGCTATCACTTTTTATGGTGATAGCTCTTAAACATTAACCCTTCCCATTAAATTATTTATGCGCCAAAAACGATTTTACTTTATCCTTATGTACAATCTGCTCCTTAAAAGTATAAGCACCTGACGAGGCACTTCGCACCACTTTAATAACCTTTGTCCAGTTTTTTGCTTCGGCTGCTGCCTTCTGATCTTTTGTTTTGATTGCCGTTTTTGCTGCTTTTGCCATAATTATTTATTTGAATACTAGTTTTTGAATTCGGAAAAAACCAATGCTTATTTAATTTCTTTGTGAACCGTTACTTTTTTTAAGATGGCATTGAACTTTTTCAATTCCAACCGCTCCGGATTATTTTTTTTATTCTTTTTGGTAATGTAACGGCTAGTGCCCGGCTGACCACTATTTTTGTGTTCCGTACACTCCAAAATTACCTGTACTCTGTTTTTACTTTTTGCCATTGCCTTAGTTCTTTAATCGATTTAAATATGTTGTCCTTCTTTTCTTAACTGTTTTACTACGGAGTAAAGACCATTTTTATTGATGGTACGGATAGCGGTTGTAGATAATTTTATTGTGATCCATTTATCTTCTTCTGCCAAATAGTACTTTTTAACTTGTAAGTTGGGTAAAAACCTACGCTTAGTCTTAATATTAGAGTGAGAAACTCTGTTACCTGTTACTGGAACTTTACCTGTAACTTGACATACTCTAGCCATAATGATTCGAAATTTTAAGCCCGAAAAATTCGGGAGGCAAAGGTAAGGGAAAAGATGGAAAAACTAAAGTTCAATCAAAATTAATATTAATAAACACTCTCTTTTTTAGTGTAAGTTAAATATGTTAAACAGATGGCCTTTGCCAATTATCCCGTTTAAAGTAACTTCGCCCTTCATTTTCAATTAATAATAATCAATCCAATTTAGTATGGCATACGATATAGTTGTTATTGGCAGCGGACCCGGTGGTTATGTGGCTGCTATTCGCGCAGCACAATTAGGCTTTAAAACCGCAGTTATTGAAAAGGAAAGTCTGGGTGGAATTTGCCTTAATTGGGGCTGTATTCCTACCAAAGCATTATTGAAAAGTGCGCAAGTATTGGAAGAAATCAAGCACGCCAAAGATTACGGAATTGAAGCCAGTGGTACTGCGAATTTTGATGCTATAATAAAAAGAAGCAGAGGTGTTGCAGATAAAATGAGTAAAGGAGTTCAATTTTTGATGAAAAAAAATAAGATTGATGTTGTTCTTGGAACAGGCAAACTGAAAGCAAAAGGGCAAGTGGAAGTAACTGCAACCGACGGTTCTAAAAAAGTAGTGGAAGGAAAGCATATCATTATTGCAACAGGTGGTCGCAGTCGCGAACTACCAACTATGAAAATTGATGGCAAAAAGATTGTAGGCTATCGCGAAGCCATGATTTTACCAGAATTACCAAAATCTATCATTGTTGTGGGTAGTGGAGCTATCGGTGTTGAGTTCGGATATTTTTATAACTCTTTGGGATCGAAAGTTACTATTGTGGAATTTTTACCCCGTATTGTTCCTGTGGAAGATGAAGATATTTCTAAAGAATTAGAAAAGAATTTTAAGAAAAAAGGAATTGATATTTTAACCAATAGTGAAGTAACAAAAGTTGATACAACTGGAATTGGAGTGAAAGCCACTGTAAAAACAGCAACAGGCGAAATAGTTTTGGAAGCTGATGTATTGTTGAGTGCGGTAGGCGTTGCAGCCAATATTGAAAATTTGGGATTGGAAGAACTTGGTATCAAAACAGAAAAAGGAAAAGTTTTGGTTGATAAATTTTATCAAACAAATCTATCAGGAATTTATGCCATTGGCGACTGCGCACCCGGACAAGCATTGGCCCACGTAGCTTCAAAAGAAGGAATTATTTGCGTAGAAAATATTGGCTTCAATGAAAAAAAACACAACCACAAACCTGAAGCAATTGATTATAACAATGTACCGGGTTGCACGTATTGTTATCCCGAAATTGCCTCGGTAGGTTTTACTGAAAAACAAGCCAAAGACGCAGGGTTTGATATTAAAGTAGGAAAATTTCCTTTAAGTGCCAGCGGAAAAGCTTCGGCAGCAGGCCATACAGAAGGATTTGTAAAAGTTATTTTTGATGCCAAATATGGCGAATGGTTGGGCACACACATGATTGGATACAATGTAACCGAAATGATAGCCCAAACCGTTACGGCTCGAAAACTGGAAACAACTTATCACGAAGTTTTAAATAGCATCCATCCGCATCCCACTATTAGTGAAAGTATAAAAGATGCAATTGAGGTTGCGTACGGAGAAGCCATTCATTTATAATTTTTTGAAAAATTCGGTTTCATGAATAAATATTTTGGAGCCCTTTCATTTGTTTCCTCCCTTTTACTTTTTTCTTGTTCTAGCGAAGAAGATCAAACATCTGAAGCTCCGCAACAAATTCCGGTATTAAGCTATTCTATTCTGCAAGCCTTTCCGCACGATACTTCTTCATTTACACAAGGATTGACTTTTTATAATGGACTTCTTTACGAAGGAACTGGAGAATATGAAGGAAAATCGAAATTGATGCAAGTAGATTTACTCACAGGAAAATCAATTGCCAAAATTTCATTACACAATAAATTTTTCGGTGAAGGAATTACTATTCTACATGATACTATTTATCAACTGACTTGGCAAAAT
>SCVJ01000118.1 GCA_004322425.1 Chitinophagaceae bacterium | reverse complement strand
TGCGGCCATTTCTGGTTGCGTTTGCGGGGGCGTTTATGTTGCTGCTTTCCATGAGTCAAAGCCCTAACCCTACAGTCAAGCGGGACTGCGCAAAAGCGCGCAGCCCCTTACTTCCACGTTAGGTCTCACCAATTTCAAATCACACACAGGAGGGAAGCATGAAACAACAATCGACACCTAGAACTGCACCTACGATGGCAGACGTACTTCAAGCGATTCACAATTCACAATTTGATTACACAGCTTTTGAGTGCCAATGCGATCAGCTACAGAAGCCAGCGCCTGTAAGCCTGGCAACGAAACAAACTAACGCAGAGGTCGCCTCGTACACGTTTGGCGACGATACGGTTATTTATGCGAAATGGATCTGTGATCCAAAGTTTAGGAATCACCTATTTCTCAACGGAGAGGAGTTTTTGGCAAAGAATCTCGTTTGGAAATACGATCGTATTGCGTGGGTGGCAGGCGGAGGGTGGCCCCTCTACGAAATACCATGCCCACCGTCAAATAGAGCGCATAAACACAACATTGTGATTACTTTTGGAGGAAGGGACTTTAGTCCTTGTTCAACGCCTGCATCCGGGGTAGGGCAGCATATGACTGCCGTATATGCCTGGGTGGATGATGACAAATACGATGACAACACAGGTTATTTCGAGGTCGTAGTTACTGCATATAGCAGAGAGTGAGACCTAACCCTACGCTCAAGCGGGACTGCGCAAAAGCGCGCAGCCCCTTAGCTCCACGTTGGGCATCATGAAACTATTACGTCCTATTGGTCGGATAGCTCTTTGGTTGGGAGTGTCGTTCGTTGCATTGTCAATCATCGGTGCAATTTCACTCTGGTTCTTCTTGCCCGATCTGTGTGCCAACGGACTCATTTCAGAATTGTCCTCACCCGATGGCGGAAAGAGGCTTGTGGTGTTCCAGCGCGACTGCGGTGCTACAACTGGCTTTAGCACTCAAGCATCAGTTCTCCCATCAAGTACGCCTCTTCCGAACAAAGGAGGAAATCTGTATGTTTCAGATACAAACCATGGGGCCGCACCCTCTGGCCCTGGCGGCGGCCCGAATTTAAAGGTAACGTGGATCAGTAATCAGTCTGTTGTTCTCACGCATCATCCAAATGTGCGGGTACTCAAATCTGAGGCTGAGGTTGACGGTGTTCGGGCAAGTTATGTCACCGCAGAGTGAGCAGCCCAACCCGTCGTTCAAGCGTGACTGCCGCAAAAGCGCGGCAGCCCCTTAACTTCACGTTAGCCGCCATGCGAAACCAGCACACGTCTTCTAGGTTTGGTGCAGCTCATAGAGCTGTCACGGTTGCCGTTTTGTTGGAAAGCTACGGGTTGGTTTCTCGCTCTTTGGGGACGGCTGATCGAGGTCACGTCTCCCGTTTGGCGGTTGAGTTGAAAGGGCTGTTGCCCGCTTCACTCTTTTCTCGCGCGGCTGTTCCCGGAGTCTCGCGCTCTTCTTTGGCGTGCTCGCTCTTGCGCCGTTCGCGGTCGGTTTCGGGTGCGGTTGTTGTTTGTCGCTTCTGGTTGTTGCGCGCTGTAGCGAAGTTTGCGGCTAACCCTGCGCTCGAGAGGGACGCGGTGAACGGCGTGGTTTTCTCTTCCACGTTTTGCGCGCCGCGCCCCTCAGCTTCACGTTAGAGAATACCGAATATGCACAATGACCCTTCAAGAACTACACCACTCGGCATGATTCGCTACGCACACGAGTTTATGGAGGCAGCTCTTGCAGTTGATGAAAAAATTGGAAATCAAGCAGGCTTTGAAATTGTTGCTCCTATTCCTGTACTTTATTTGGCTGGTCATTCCATTGAGCTTTCGCTGAAAGCATATTTACTAAGCCAAGGGGTTTCGTTGCGCGAGCTTCGGCACTATGGGCACAACCTTCATGCATCCTTCCGTAAAGCCAAAGAGCTTGGGTTGCTTAGTCATGTTCAGTTCACTGTTCCTGAAGAAGGTGCATTTGAAATACTTGATGGCCTCTATTCAACCAAGCAACTTGAGTACATTGTTACTGGGGCAAAACAATTTCCGATGTTTGGCCTGGTAGAGCTATTTTCTGCAAAATTATTCAATGCAGTTTCTACAGTTGTGGGTTTTAACAAGCAGTTTGATAGCTATGTTAATCTCTAACCTGTCGTTCGAGAGGGACGCCGCAAAAGCGCGGCGCCCCTCAACTTTACGTTAGGGGTCGTAAACATTACGTGCCATGTGTTGGTTGAGCTGTGTGCTGGTGTTGCGGTAGTCTGAAAGTGTGGCGCTCCGTAGTTTCGGTTTTGGTGCTGCGGTAATCTGGACGTG
>SCVJ01000023.1 GCA_004322425.1 Chitinophagaceae bacterium | reverse complement strand
TCGACTTTTGATTCCATTCATAATTCATTTCGGTGTAATGTTTTCCTTTGCGAACATTTAAACTCATGCCAATAGAATGGAGTATAAAATCAATTTTCCCTCCGAAATGTTCCATTGATTTTTCAAATAAATTTTTCAAGTCGTCCATGTTTACAACATCGGCACCAATTACGGGCGCATCGATTGCAGCTGCCAACTTATTTATTTCACCCATTCGTAAAGCAACAGGAGCATTGGTTAACACGATTCTCGCACCTTCTTCATGACATTTTAAAGCCGTTTTCCAAGCAATTGATTTTTCATCCAGTGCTCCAAAAATGATTCCCTTTTTCCCTTTCAATAAATTATTTGACATACGATTTTATTTTTCGTTGCAAAAATATGAAGTTCTTTTAAGTCGCCCAGTTTTTGATTATCGATTAATGACTTACCAATTCTCTTGCATTTTCAATACTGGCAGCAGTGGGTTTGTCGCCACTCAACATGGTTGCAATTGTATTAATCCTTTCTTCCAAGTCAAGTTGCCGAATGTTTGTTTTTATTGATCCATTACTATTTTCTTTATACACAAAAAAATGAGCATTTGATTTTCCGGCAATTTGCGGTTGATGAGTAATGCAAATAACTTGTC
The DNA here is from genome assembly GCA_004322425.1 of Chitinophagaceae bacterium. GTDB lineage: Bacteria > Bacteroidota > Bacteroidia > Chitinophagales > Chitinophagaceae > VBAS01. The sequence continues at coordinate 30,093 of SCVJ01000023.1, read as the reverse complement.
GATTTGCAGACAACTCTTTTAAAATTATTCCTACTTGCTTAGCAGCTTCGCCTGAAATGCCGGTATCTATTTCATCAAAAATAAGTGTGGGTAAATCAATATGCTCTGCCACCAAAGATTTTATACAAAGCATTAATCGGTTCAATTCCCCGCCACTGGCCACTTTCCCAACAGACAACAATTGTCCGCTTTTATTAGCATCGAACAAAAATTCAATTTTATCACTTCCAAAAATATTCAAATCATCAATGGCGTTGACTTCAACATGAATGATGGCATTGGGCATTCCAACTCTGGCCAATAATTTATTTACTTGTACTTCAAATGGTTTAGCTTGACGAGTACGATTACTGGAAATAACTTTTGCTTTATTTGACGCTGTTTCAAAAAACTGTTTAACTTCCTTTTCTTTAATTTGAATCGATTCATCAATATTCAAAGCAACCTGTAATTTTTCTTCCAGCTGTTGTTGAATTTGCAACAATTCATCTGTTTTTTTAACACCATGTTTTTTTAAGAGTTTAAATCCAAGACTCAATCTATTATTGAGTTGATCTACTTTTTGTTGATCGTAATGAACTTCATTGGATAAATAATTTACAGTATCAGCAATATCCTGAAGTTCTATTTGTGCAGCATAAAGCCGCTCAATTAAATTGGGCAACTTTTGATGAACGCTTGAGAATGCATCCAGTTCATTAGCCAATATTTTTAGGTGTTGAACAATAGGAGTTTCATTTTCTTTTAATTCAAAATAAATTTTTGTCAAAGTAGTTTTAATGCTTTCTGCATTGTTCAACATCCTTAGCTCGACCTCAATATCTTCTAATTCATTTTCTTTTAAATCTAACTCCGCAAGTTCTTCATATTGAAACTTATTATAGTCAGCATCTTTTTCGAATGCCAGTTTTTTACTGAGCATTTCATCTAATTCTTTTTGTTTCTTTTTCCAATTACTAAAAATTTCTTGATACTCGTTTACGTATTGAATATTTTTTGCTAACGCATCCAATACATCTCGTTGAAAATCATTTTCGCCTACTTGTAATCCATCGAATTGCTGATGCAGATCAACCATTAAAAAACTTAGTTCTTGCAACTGATTAAGATTAACCGGCGTATCATTTATAAAAGCTCTCGATTTTCCATTGGGTGCAATTTCTCTTCGCAGCACCAATTCATTTTCCAATACAAAATCATTTTGCTGCAAGAAATTTTTTACTGCTTTTTGTTTATTTGTACTAAAAGTTCCTTCAACTACTAACTTTTTTTCTTTGTTAATAAGTACCGATGAATCGGCTCGATTACCTAAAATAAGTCCTAACGCACCAGCAATGATTGATTTTCCAGCGCCTGTTTCGCCGGTAATACAATTCATCCTTTCGCTGAAGTTGATTTCCAGCTCCTCAATGATGGCATAGTTCCTTATCCATAATTTTTGCAGCATAAAACGAAGATAAAAAATGAAGACGGCTAGAACAATTTATATATGGGCAAAGAAAAAAGGCTGTCAATTGACAGCCTTTTAAAAATGAATTCTATATCGAATTAGAATTTATAGTTTACTGTTAAATTCCACATCAAACCTAATTGGCTAAAGTGTGAGCCATCATAAGTCATTTGAGAATAACGTCCGTTAAACGTTAAATCATTGATTTGATTCACCATTGTTCCATAAGACCCTGCAGCTGCAGTAAGAATTGAAGCTACGGATTGTCCATTAGTAGAAACTAATTTCCATTCGGGTAATACATTCAATAGGTTATTAACATTTAACGCTAATGACATTTTACTATTGGCTTTATAGGTGATACCTAAATCTGTAACCACTTTAGTCAAGAATTCAACTGCAAGATTTTTGTTGTCATACAAATCCGCATTTCTGAATGTTGCAGGACCAAAAACAGTATTGTTTACGGAGAAGCCCCATTTGCCTGAAGTTGAATAATCCAATCCAACAATGTGCTTGAATTTAGGACGAGAGCTCAACAATAACGCTTCTTGAGTTTTTCCAAAAACAGATTGGCCTAATGCTGCTACACTTGCAATGTTTCTTACAGCACCATCTAATTCGTTTTTCAAAGTAAAGTTTGCTGAATAGTTAACCGCTAATTTTCCAGCACCGAATTTGATATCTCTATAGTTTGCTACTACATCAACTCCTGAAGTTTTAGTATCAATAGAGTTGGTAAAGAAAGATTGAATGTTTCCTGGGCTATAAGTAATTCTATCTCCCAAAACGATCCGATCTTTTACATTAATACTGTAGTAGTCAACAGTGGCACTAAATTGCTTTGTTAGTTTCAATCCTAAACCAAAAGTTATGTTAGTTGATTTTTCAGCTTTAAGGCTTGGAACGCCATATAATCTTGCTGCAGCTGAAACGTTATTACTAATTCCTTCCAATTGAATACCGCCACCACCAAATGATGATTGAACTTTTTGAGTATAGATTTGGTGTAAAGTTGGTGCTCTAAATCCTGTTGAAGCAGAACCTCTTAAAACAACTTTATCTTCTGCAAGCTTATATCTGGAACTTATTTTCCAAACAGAAGCATTTCCAAAATCACTATAGTCCTCGTAACGGGCAGTACCTTCAATCATAAAATCTTTGCTCAAATCAGCAGAAAATCCAGCATAATAACCAATGTTATAACGATTGAATTTTCCTGAATTAGCTGGGTCATTTCCTTGATAAGAATCTGCTCCTACACCTACATAAGAGGCTTCGTCTCCAGCTCTAACTTCAAATACTTCTGATCTTACCTCAGAACCAAAAGAAATACTAAGGTTGTCAGAAACAGCTTTGTTTACATCAATGTTTCCAACATAATGAGTAAATCCTACACCGCCTGGATTAAAAGAAACAGGACCTGTGTAAACATTTGGATTAGTTGCATAAAGCAGAGAACCACCAGATGAAGTTCTGTTATGAGAACTACCCACCGTGTAATTTTGTTGATTGCCACCAGTTGTAATACTTGCATCTGTATTCCAACCATTATTGGTGAATTTAAATCCTACTGTAGCATTAAAGTCATTTAGCTCACCTTGAAACGTAGGAACATAACCTTGGTAAGAAGCTAAAGATCCATTTCCAAATAATGTTTTTAAGTAAGGAAACGCTGTTGCAGTTCTCCAATATGGTGTTCTATAATTGGCATAGGAATTTACTTTTTTGTACACATAAGCAGCGTTGTAATACATTTTAGTGTTTGCACTAACATCGTATCCGCCATTTATCAAGAATTTAGCAGCAGCAGTTTCAGGTGAACCATTAATGTTCCCTGCATCTGGTTTTTTTGCTAAGAATGCTTGAATATCGCTCATTGTATTTACACCAACAGTTGAACCTCCCCAATAGTTTGCTTCACCAACAGCACTTACTGTGCCTGGGCGATTTGCTAATGCAGTTTTAGAAAAATCAACCGTATAGTTTACAAATCCTTTTTCGCCAACAGTAGTACCATTATTTAAACTGATACCAAAATTTTCACCATCTCCTTTGCCTGTTGCGCCTGTTCTAATATTAAGAGAACTTCCACCTGTACTTTTCTTTAGAATGATGTTCATTACACCGGCAATTGCGTCAGATCCGTATTGTGCAGAAGCACCATCACGAAGTATCTCAACTCGCTCAATTGCATCGGTAGGAATGGCAGAAATATCAGCTCCTGTTTCGCCACGACCTGGTGAGGTTTGAACGTAAACCAAAGAACTTAAATTTTTACGCTTTCCGTTGATGAGAATCAAAGTTCTACTTGGTCCCATATTTCTAATTTCATAAGGATCAAGTAATGAAGTTGCATCGTTTACGGGTGTTTGTACCGTATTAAAAGAAGGCACTCTGTACTGTAGTGCTTTGTCAAAAGTTATTTGACCAGTACTGGCAAGATCTTTTGCCGAAAAAATGTCGATTGGCAGCGGAGCGTCTGTAATAGTACGCATTGTGTTACGGCTACCAACAGATACAGTTACTTCAGAAAGAGCAGCTGTACTTTGTTGTAACGCAATTGTCAACGACGCATTGTCACCTACAGAAACAGTAGTTGATTCATACCCAACCATCGTAACCGTTAGTTTGTCGCTCGATTTTGCATCAATTGAAAATTTTCCTGCAGCATCCGTTTTCGTTCCAGTTGTAGATCCGGCAACCACTACAGAAGCTCCTTGTAAAGGAGAATTATCTGCAGCACTTACCACTACTCCTGAAACCTGACTTTGCGCAGCAAAGACGACAAGGCAAAAAGCACTTGTCAAGAGAAGTTTTAGTTTTGTCATAAAGAATTAAATTTTTTGCAATATAATGAAATGTTAAATTAATTGTAACAAATTTATAATATGTGCAAAAAAAACCGGCACTAGGCCGGTTTTACAATTATATGACTAAGGGAAAGTTCTATTTGATTTTTACAGATAAATGAAGTTCTCCATCTACTAAAATTCTACCGCAGTTTTCACAAACCATTATTTTTTTGTGCTGCTTAATTTCACTTTGTTTTTGAGGTGGAATAGCATTGAAACATCCGCCACAAGCGTCTCTTTCTAATTGTACCACGGCAAGACCATTTCTATAGCTGTTACGAATTTTTACATAGCTTGTCAATAATCTTTCATCCACTTCTTCTTTCGCTTCCAATGCAAGTTTATTGAAATGCTTTTCTTCTTTTTCGGTTGTGGCTACAATTTTTTCTAATTCGCCTTTTTTGCCATTCAATACTCCTTCTTTATTAGATAATGCTTTTTTTGCCTTATCTAATAAAAGTATTTTTTCACTAATTTCATCTGTAGCATCTTTGATATGCTTCTGGAAAAGTTTTACATTCAACTCTTGATCTTCCACTTCTTTATTGATAGCTTCGTACTCTCGGTTATTTTTTACGTCGCCGCTTTGTTTCTCGTACTTTTTCAACAATGCTTGCGATTCTTTTATGGCTTCTTTTTTTTGCTCAATGAATTCATTGATACCATTAATTTCTTCTTCTATTCTTGTATGACGAGAATGCAATCCCTGAATTTCGTCTTCTAAATCTGCAACTTCAATGGGAAGTTCTCCTTTTAGTACTTTCAACTCATCAAGTTTAGACTCAATTTTTTGTACAGCAACTAGAGAACTCAACTTTTCTTGAATGGAATATTCTTTAAGTTTTGTCATAATTTTCAAATAAAATAGTGAACGGAATTGGTATTTATGCCTGTTTTAAGGACGGCAAAGGTAGGAAATTTTTGTTCTAAAACTTCCTGTAAAAGCTGAATTGTATATTGTTCAGATTCAAAGTGGCCGATATCGGCAATAACCATTTTTCCGTTGGCATCAAAAAATTCATGGTATTTGATATCTGAACTTATGAAAAAGTCAACTTCGGCAGCCAACGCATTGGAAATCAAGAAACTCCCTGCTCCACCACAAATTGCAATTTTTTTAACTGGCTTCCCAATCAACTTGGTATGACGAATAACAGTTAAGTTAAAACTTGATTTTAAAAGATTCAAAAACTCTATCTCCGAAACAGACGTTTCTAGTTCTCCAAATAAACCTGATCCAATATGGGGATCTGAATTTTTCAAGGCAACTATATCATAAGCAACTTCTTCGTATGGATGAGCCACTTTTAAAGCACTGAGTATTTCGTTTTCTAGATGTGTTGGAAAAATAACTTCAATTCGAATTTCATTTTCTGAATGTCGTTTGTTTATTTCTCCAACAAAAGGATTAGCTCCAACATTTGGTTTGAATGTACCTGTCCCTTCCGAATTAAAACTACATTCTGAATAATTACCCAAACAACCACCTCCTGCTTCGAACACTGCGTTTCGTACTTGCTCAACAAAATTTACAGGAACAAAACTGTATAATTTTTTTAGTGTTGCTTCTTTCGATTGGAGTGTTCTACAATTTTTAAGTCCAAGTAGCGAAGCAACTTTTCCGTTTACACCGTGCAACACATTATCCAAATTGGTGTGTATAGCATAAATGGCAATGTCATTTTTAATAGCTGTGATTATGGATTTTTCAACATAATTTTTTCCATTTATTTTTTTCAATCCCGAAAAAATAATGGGATGATGCGCCACAACCAAATTGCATTTTTTTTCAACCGCTTCCATAATTACCTCTTCAATTGCATCTAAACAAACAATTATACCAGAACAATCCCAAGTTGAATTTCCTGTAATTAATCCGGCGTTATCATAAGTTTCTTGTAAAGCGGAAGGCGCAACTGATTCTAAAAAGGAAATAATTTCTGCTATTTTCATTTTCTAAAGATAACAAAGACTTTAAGTTGATTGCAATAATTAAGTTCAAAAATGACACTTCTTAAATTACAACTAACTTTGAACAAGAGCATATTTTATGAATGAAAAGAAAAAAACATTGGTGATCGGCGCTTCCGATAATCCTAGTCGTTACAGTTATTTGGCAATAAAGAAACTTCAAAATCACAGGCATCCAATTGTTGCCATAGGAAAAAGAAAATGTGAAATAGATGATATTATCATCTATTCAACTTTACAACCTTTTGAAAATATTGACACTGTTACTTTATATCTCAATCCCAATCACCAAAAAGAATATTACGATTATATTCTTTCGTTAAAACCAAAACGCATTATTTTTAATCCGGGCACAGAAAATACAGAGCTCTTCGAATTAGCTACTCAAAATAATATACTAGCAATAGAAGCCTGTACCTTGGTTTTGCTCAGTACTCATCAATATTAGATTCTCTCAAGTCCCACTTTTTTTGAGATATCGACTAGGTTTGGTAAATTTATAAAACCTTTTGCCATGAGGTGGAGAAAATTTAACGGAGAACCCATTGAATTACCCATTTACAGCGCAGTTGAAAATGCCATCAAACGGGAAATTGCAAATGGCTTTCATTTGAAAGTTTGCATTGGTACCGATTCACAAGTTAAAGGCGGCGATACAGAGTTTGCTACCGTAATTGTATTTCTACGAGAAGGACACGGAGGCTTTATGTTCATCCACAACGAAAAAACAAAACAACGATTTAGTATTAAAGAAAGAATGCTAATGGAAGTAGCACGAAGCATTGAAATTGCTTACGAACTTTGTACACTTTTTACGGTTTACAACGTAGATATGGAAGTACACGCAGACATAAATACAAATCCCCACTTTAAAAGCAATGATGCTCTTAAAGAAGCTATGGGCTATATTCTTGGAATGGGATTCGCCTTTAAAGCAAAGCCAGAAGCATTTGCCAGCAGCAGCTGTGCCAATAAAATTATCAACTAATTTTTTGAAAGAAAATTATACCGTCTTATTTAACTCATCAATAAAATTTAGAATTTCTTTTCGTCCTTCCCTTTTTGTTGCAGAGGTTATAAAGTGATGCGGAATTTGTTCCCAAGTAGTCGAGAGTTCTTGTAGTAATTCTTTTACGTGCCGAGTTGTTGCAGCCGGTTTATTTTTATCGCTTTTTGTAAACACAATCGCGAATGGAATTTTCCATTGTCCCAATTGATTGATAAATTCAATATCATTTTTTTGCGGTTTACGGCGACTATCCACCAACACAAAAAGATTAACCAGATTTTTTCTTTGTTGAATATAGTTCTCAATCATGTAGCCCCAAGTCTTTCGTTTTTTTTGAGACACCACAGCGAAACCGTATCCGGGTAGATCCACTAAAAACCAATTAGAATTTTTACCAGAATTAATTTCAAAATGATTGATGAGTTGTGTTTTGCCAGGAGAAGAAGAAATTTTTGCTAACTCCTTTTTATCGCACAACATATTTATTAACGAAGATTTTCCCACATTACTTCTTCCAATAAAAGCATATTCGGCGCGATCGGGTGCAGGGCATTGCTCCACTTTGGGACTACTAATAAGATATTTTGCCGATTTGATTTTCATTTAGGCTGCAAGATAAAAGAAGAAATGCAAGGAATCTTATCTTCGTCGCCAATATGCAAAATTCATTGCCGCACGATAGCATTAAACCTATAACCACTTCTCTAAAATCTAAAAAACAGCAAGTGGAGGAAATGTTTAATAACATAGCTCCCAAGTATGATTTTATGAATCATTTGCTTTCAATTGGTATTGATGTGGGCTGGCGAAAAAAAGCAATCACACTATTAAAAAACAAAAATTCTACGAATATTTTGGATGTAGCCACAGGCACAGGAGATATGGCAATAATGGCTGCTAAACTATTAGATGTAGAAAAAATTACGGGCATTGATCTTTCTGAAAACATGCTTGAATTAGGCAGAAAGAAAATTGAAAAAGAAGGTTTTAAATCAAAAATTGAGTTACAGAAAGGCGACGGTGAAACAATAAATTTTCCTGATAATTCGTTTGATGCTGTGATGGTGGCTTTTGGCGTACGCAATTTTGAACATCTGGAAAATGGATTACGAGAAATGCAAAGAGTTTTAAAACCAGGTGGAACGTTGGTTGTACTTGAATTTTCAACCCCTCAATTTATGTTTTCAAGAAAACTATATAATTTATATATGGGAATTGTAGCTCCGGAAATTGCCCGATGGTTCAAACAAAATAAAGCTGCTTATAAATATTTAAATAATTCTGCCAATGCTTTTCCTAATCGAAAAAATTTTCTATCACTCTTGAATACAGCCGGATTTATCAATACCCATTACAAACCTCTTAGTTTAGGAATATGTTGTATCTACACAGGAGGAAAATAAACGGAACTAAATTTCTATTGATTGCTCTGATGCTTTGCATCAGCAATTTGTCGTTGGCACAAGCCAATTATAATCTTTCAGATCACGATAGCAAATCCTATTATTTTGGAATAACATTGGGAGTTAATAAATCTCGCTTTCAGCTAAATCATCATACACAGTTTCTTTTAAATGACACCGTACAAGTTGTAGAACCTTTACATGCAATGGGAATAGAATTAGGATTAAGTGCAACCGCTCGGCTTACAACAAGATTCGATGTAAGGTTTAACCCTCAACTAATTTTTACAGAAAGAAACATATTCTATAAATTAAAATATCCCGATCCCATTGATGGAATTGAAGTAATCAAAAAAGTGGAATCCATTATTTTTTCATTTCCTCTTCAAATAAAATTTAACAGTGACCGTATCGGAAATTTTAGAGTATATATGTTGGGCGGAGTAAAAGCAGATATAGATTTAGCCGCCAATGCCCGTGCTCGCCGTGCAGAGTATTTGGTGAAATTGGAGAAATTGGATTACGGAGTAGAATTAGGAATGGGATTTAATTTTTACTTTCCGAGCTTCATTTTTTCTCCTGAAATAAAAATAAGCAATGGTTTGAAAAACATTCATGGGCGAGATGAAAATTTGAAGTACTCCAATGTGCTCGACCGCATTCAATCCCGAATGATTATGTTTTCAATACATTTAGAGGGTTAACTATTTTTCTGAAACTGAAATTTGGTACGATTAGTTTTTCAATAAAGACTAAATTTAGTCAATAAAACAAACAGCTTACATTGTATTTTATGCAAAAATATTTGATTAAAAATGTGCAGCTAGTCAATGAAGGAACCATAACTGTATCTGATATTTTATTGAAAGAAGGTTTCATTGAAAAAATTGATTCCACAATCTCTTCGAGTAATGCAACCGAAATTAATGGTGAAGGAAAGTATCTTCTTCCGGGATTAATTGATGATCAAGTACATTTTCGCGAACCAGGACTTACCCATAAAGCAACGATTGCTTCCGAGGCAAAAGCTGCTGTGGCGGGCGGTACAACTAGTTTTATGGAAATGCCCAACACAATTCCCAATGCTGTAACACAAGAATTATTGGAAGAAAAATATCAGATTGCCTCTAAAAATTCGTTGGGTAACTATTCTTTTTATATGGGTACGGGCAATGACAATTCAGACGAAGTATTGCGAACCAATGAAAAAAGAAAAAATATTTGTGGAGTAAAAATATTTATGGGCTCTTCTACTGGAAATATGCTAGTAAACAACCCCATGACTTTGGATAAAATATTTCGAGAAAGCGAATTACTGATAGCTACACATTGCGAAGACGAAAGGATTATTCGTCAAAATTTAGAAAAAATTAAAACTCAAAAAAACGAATTAACAGTAGCCGATCATCCAATAATTAGAAATGAAGACGCTTGTTTTGAATCTTCTTTGTTGGCTATTCAAATTGCAAAAAAATATAACACCCGTTTACACATTTTACATATTTCAACAGAAAAAGAATTGCAACTTTTTAGTAATCTCATGCCACTAACTGAAAAAAGAATTACGGCAGAAGTTTGTGTACACCACTTACATTTTACAAGTAACGATTATGTAAGGTTGGATAACCAAATAAAATGCAACCCTGCTATCAAAGCTGCTCATAACAAAGAAGCACTATGGAAAGCCTTGCTCGATAATCGTTTGGATGTAATTGCTTCAGATCACGCTCCACATACTATAGAAGAAAAAAATCAACCTTATATAAATTCTCCGTCAGGACTTCCACTTGTGCAACACTCCTTGCAATTAATGTTACAATACTACCAACAAGGAAGAATTTCGTTGGAAAAAATTGTTGAAAAAACAAGCCATGCAGTTGCAGATTGTTTTCAAATTAAAAACAGAGGCTACATCCGTGAAGGATATTTTGCCGATCTTGTTTTGGTTGACCTTACTAAAAATACAACTGTTTCAAAACAAAATATTTTATACAAATGTGGCTGGAGCCCTTTAGAAGCAGTTGAATTTTCTTCTACCATCACACATAGTTTTGTAAGTGGAAATCTAGTTTTTGAAAACGGGATATTTCATGAATCGGTAAAAGGACAAAGGCTAGTTTTCGACCGAGATTAAATACTTCTTGCCTTTTTTAGAATAACTAGAAATTTTATACCCTCTAGTAAACGTATAGAAACATACCGATAAGTAGTACGTATTTCTATTTTTACTTCTCCTACCTTCAATTTATGCTTGTTAAAATTTTTGGCAGCGCCGTTTATGGTGTTGAAGCAATGGGTATTACTATTGAAATAAACTGGATGGGTACTGGTATTGGTACGGTAATCGTTGGGTTACCCGATAATGCAGTGAAAGAAAGTTTACAAAGAGTAGAAAGTGGCATCAAAGCACTTGGATATCATATGCCCAGAACAAAAATTGTTGTCAATTTAGCTCCTGCAGATATAAAAAAAAGTGGAACGGCTTTTGATCTTCCCATTGCTCTTGGAATATTGGCGGCATCTGAGCAAATCAAAAACAAAGAAGCATTAGAAAAATATATCATAATGGGTGAGTTGAGTCTCGACGGCGAACTTCGTGCTATTCGTGGCTCGCTACCAATTGCAATTCAAGCAAGAAAGGAGTCGTTTAAAGGATTAATAATACCGCAAGTAAATTCAAAAGAAGCTGGAATTGTAAATAACCTAAACGTTTATGGAGTGGCTACTATAAAAGATGTTATTGATTTCTTTGAAAATAATGAAACAGGATTAAACCCAATTGAAATAAATACCCGAGAAGAATTTTACAATTCCCAATACGATTATGAAATTGATTTCTGTGATGTAAAAGGACAAGAAAATATTAAACGTGCGCTAGAAATTGCAGCAGCAGGTGGACATAATGCAATTTTAATTGGACCACCAGGTGCTGGAAAAACGATGCTAGCAAAACGATTGCCCACTATTCTTCCTCCACTTACTTTACAAGAAGCACTGGAAACAACAAAAATTCATTCAGTAGCAGGAAAGCTACCCAATAATTCAACACTTGTTTCAAAACGTCCATTTCGTTCTCCGCACCATACAATTAGTGATGTTGCATTAGTAGGTGGTGGTGGAAACCCACAACCCGGAGAAATTTCATTGGCTCACAATGGAGTTTTGTTTTTAGACGAATTACCAGAATTTAAAAGAACAGTTTTGGAAGTAATGCGCCAACCTATGGAAGAACGTCGTGTTACCATTTCTCGTGCAAAAATTGCATTAGATTTTCCGGCTTCATTCATGTTGGTGGCAAGTATGAATCCTTGCCCTTGTGGTTATTTTAATCATCCCGAAAAAGCCTGTACTTGTCCACCGGGTGCTGTTCAAAAATATTTGAATAAAATCTCCGGTCCACTTTTAGATAGAATTGATTTACACGTTGAAGTGACTCCAGTTGCCTTTCAAGAACTTTCAAGTTTTCGAATTTCAGAAAGTTCTTCTGTTATCAGAGAGAGAGTAGTTCGTGCTCGAGAAATTCAATCGGTACGCTATAAAAACTATCCGGGTATTTATTGCAACGCACAGATTAGCAGTAAAATGTTGAAAGAAGTTTGTGTAATTGATACGGTGGGTCAAAATTTATTAAAAACAGCTATGGAAAAACTAAACCTTTCTGCCAGAGCTTATGATCGAATATTAAAAGTTTCTAGAACTATTGCTGATTTATCAGAAAGTGAAACTATAAAACCGGAACATCTCGCTGAAGCTATTCAATACAGAAGTCTTGACCGAGAAGGTTGGGCAGCTTGAGATATTTTTATCCTATTCCTTATTTATTAGAATAAATTTTTATAACAAACCAATTTATTATTAGCATACTTTCGTTTTCAATGCCACTGAATTTAATATCGAGATATAAAAAGCTAATTAAATACGTTAAGAATTGGCCAATTTATTTTTATCATAAGTGGATTGGTCGGCCTCTTATAACTTATTTCATATTGCGAAAACATAATATTAGTTTTTCAGTTCCAAAAGAAACATTACGAGTATTTAAAGAATTCTTCATGAGTGATACTTATGAAATTGATTTTTTAATCTCTCATTTACCCAAAAATTCAATTGTAATAGATGTTGGAGCTAATATCGGCATGTTTCCAATACGCTTGTTGGTTGATAAGCCAGACATAACCTTTTATTCCTTTGAGCCTCTTCCTAATAATTTTTCGGTGCTTCATCACAATATTTACTCCAATTCTTTTCTTAATGAAAGAATTCATATTTTTCAAAAAGCTGTATTAGGTAAAAAACAAGATGACTTAAAAATATATTTTGACAAGGAACAAACCTACACAGATACTTCATCTTTGATACCCGGGTTTGAAAACAATTATGATACCCTTGTAACAGATTGTACAACCTTGGAAGAAATTTGTGAAAATAATAGAATCCAAAATATTACTTTATTGAAGCTTGATTGTGAAGGAAGTGAATACAACATATTATATGAGTCGCCGATAGAAATTATAAAAAATATTCCATTTATTGTAGTAGAAACACATGATCTTGATTCAGATCGAAATAATTTAGAGGGAGTAAAATCGTATCTCGGCTTACTTGGATTTACACTCAAAACTAAACCAGTGTCTAAGAAGATTAACCTTGTATGGGCTTGGAAATAATTATATTTTTGTTTTATACTTTATGAATCAATACAAAAAATTGTAGCCTTTGCAAATGATTTTAATTAAATTTTTCTCGCTTTGACAATACCGCAACATTTTGAATATCTTAATCAGTACTATGATAAAGTATATATACTGACGCTGCCCCGACTGACTGATAGGATGGAACATTGTAAACAAATATTAGAGGGGCTCAATTATGAATTTTTTTACGGGATAGACAAATCGAGTACGTCAATTCTTGAAGCAACTCAAAAAGGAATTTATAGTAAAAAAGTTTACCAAGAATTTTACAAAAAGCCCGAAGAAATATCATTAGGTATGCTATGTTGCGCATTGGGTCATACAAAAATTTATGAATCCATTATTAAAAACGGATTTCAAAAGACACTGATACTAGAAGATGATGCTGTGCCAAAAATAACATCGTTGGGGTATTTTCCGCAAATGATGCGAGAACTTCCTACTAATTGGGAACTTGTTTATTTGGGATATGAGAAACACGAAGTGCTAGATTGGAAAGCAAAGATTAATCAATGTTTCTTAACACTTTTTCCGCATCACACGCAATTGAAATTAAATCGAAAAATTTTTTCCAATTACTACCCCGTAAATATATCTACTCATATTGCCAAAGCAGGTTTTCATGATTGTACACACGCTTATGCAGTTACGCTTGAGGCAGCAAAAAAATTATTGTACTTACAACAACCTGTAAAGTTTCATCCCGACAATTTACTTTCTTATATGATTTGTACAAATCAACTTAACGGCTATATTGTACAACCAAAATTATTCGATCAGCTTTCTGCTTTTGCCCATAAAATAAATTCGATGACTGAAGATTGATATCGGATACAACTACGGATTTGAGATTTGTATATTTGTGCCCTTGCATTTACATAATTTTTACTCATGAAAATACTTTGGCAGTACTTAAAGCCCTATAAATGGTTAGTTGTCGGTGTGTTATTTTTGGCAGCCATTAATATTGGATTTTCTTTAGCAGATCCAATCATTTTTGGAAAGTTGGTAAACCTCGCTAGTTACCATCAATCAGTTGGATTGCCCCCGGGAAAATTCGTTTGGAATGATTTTCTTTTTACACAATCTTCCATCATTAATAAATCGGGAAAACAAGAAATGCTTTATGGAGTATGTTGGTTATTGCTGGCCTCCATTTGCGTTGCAATGATCAGTAGAATTGCAAAAGCTTTTCAAGATTATTTTCTGAATCTTATTACGCAAAAATTTGGTGCTTCCGTTTTTACCAATGGATTACAACACGCCATGAAGCTTCCATATCAAGAGTTTGAAGATGCAAGAAGCGGCGAAACACTGAGTATTTTGACAAAAGTCAGAACTGACACAGAACGCTTTGTTTCCACTTTCATTAATATTTTATTTCCCGTTGTAGTGGGAATATTGTTTGTAGCTATATATGCCATCAACATTCATTGGAGTTTGCCCATCATTTATTTTGGCGGCATTTTTTTATTAACCATTATCTCAAATGTGTTAAGTAAAAAGGTAAAGAGCATTCAAAAAATAATTGTGGGGCAAACAACTGCACTGGCAGGTGCTACAACAGAATCGTTACGCAATATTGAATTGGTTAAAAGTTTGGGACTTACGCAACAAGAAGTTTCTCGATTGAATAAAAATACTTTTAAAATATTAGGATTAGAATTAACGAAAGTAAAACGCATTCGCAGCATTAGTTTTATTCAAGGAACATTTGTAAATACATTACGACAAGTCATTCTATTCATGTTACTTTTTTTAGTGTATGGAGGACGAATGGATGCAGGCCAATTAGTAACCATGCAAATTTTTTCATTTTTTGTTTTTGGACCTTTGCAAGAAATCGGTAATATTATTTTATCGTACAGAGAAGCACAAGCTTCTCTCGACAATTTTGATGTGTTAATGAAAAAAAAGCCGGAGCCCAAACCGATTCACCCATCTCATTTGGGTACAATTCTGCAATTAGATTTTGAACATGTTGGATTTAAGCATCACACGGCTTCTCAAAATGCAATTAACGATATTAGCTTTTCCGTAAAAACTGGGGAGACAATTGCTTTTGTAGGTCCATCGGGTTCAGGAAAAACTACATTGATGAAATTATTAGTTGGATTATATCGCCCTCAACAAGGAAGAATTTTATACAACAACATTGACGAAACCTCCATCAACTTTGAAGACTTACGAAATCAAATTGGATTTGTAACGCAAGACACACAACTTTTTTCAGGAACAATTCGAGAAAATCTTTTATTTGTCAATCCACATGCCACAGAAATTGAGTTACAAGATGTATTGAGCAAAGCAAGTTGTCAGCAACTTTTATCGAGATCAGAAAAAGGAATGGATACGTTGATTGGAGAAGGTGGATTGAAACTTTCGGGTGGCGAAAAGCAGCGATTATCGATTGCCAGAGCATTATTGCGTCAACCAAAATTGCTACTATTTGATGAAGCTACTTCATCGTTGGATTCTTTGACTGAAGAAGAGATTACATCAACAATTCGAGAGGTTGCTTCTATGGGAAATCAAATTTCAATACTCATTGCTCATCGGTTATCTACTATCATGCACGCTGACAGAATTTATGTTTTGGAAAATGGAGACATTGCCGAAACAGGAAGTCACGAAAAATTGTTGGAAGAAAAAGGACTTTATTTTGCCATGTGGCGACAGCAAATTGGAGAACGTAAAAAATTATCCGTTGCTTAATTCTTGATTATATGTTTTCAATTTTTAATTGGCATAAGATTAAAATAAAAAAAATGTTGCAGCAAGGAGCTGTAGTTATTGATGTACGAACACCTATGGAATATGACAAAGGAAGAGTCCCCAACTCCATTAACATTCCACTTGATCGATTGCATTTGAATACCGAAAAAATAAAATCCATTCAACAACCAATTATTGTTTGTTGTGCTTCTGGTATTCGGAGCAGTCAAGCAAAAAAAATAATTCAATCATTTGGGAAAAAGGATATTGTCAACGGTGGAAGTTGGCAGTCTATTCTAAAATATTATAATTAGATGTAAAAGAATTTAATTCTTTTCACTTTTGTCTTCCCACAATTCAGACAAAAATCCTTCTTTTTCTAATCCCTCCATGTCGCTCAATTCTAGCTCAAGGGCTTTGGTGCTTTGGATAATTTCAAATAAAGAAATAACTAAAGAGGCAAGAAGGCTCAATAAACTCAAGGCAAAAACAAATTTTGATACGGCTAAATAACTTGTATAAATGCAATACATGGTGATGACACAACACAAAAAACTAAATACACCCAACGCTTGCATGTATTTAATTAAATTAATCCGTCGACGAAGACTTTTGATTTGCTTCAATAAAATTGTATTCTTTTTTACGTGACTATATTCTCCGTGTAAATGCCTAACAAGTTTCGACAATGCCAAAAATCTATTTGTATAGGCCAGTAATAACAGACTTATGGCCGGAAACAATAAAGCAGGTGTATTAAAAGTAATTTCCATATCTAAAGTTAATCGCCTTTTCCGGTTTATAGAAATTGAAGTGGAAAATTAATTTTCAATGAAAAATTACGCCCCATATTATACACACCCGTTCTTCCGGTCAACAAATTTTCATCAGTATATTTTAATCGACTCAAGTGATTTTGATATGCGGTATTGGTTACATTCATTCCTGTTAAATGAATGCTGCAAATTATTTTTTCTTTTTTTGAAATTATATCAGCGCCTATTCCCGAATTTACTATTGTATAAGCCGAAGTTGATGTTTCGGTATTATAGGCAAAAAACGGTTTGTGTTGATCGAAACTTTTATCCATTTCTATTTTAAAATACAAATTGCGAAGCGCTTTCCCAGTTTTTCTAAAATTAGCTCGCAAATCACTTATCCACCTTGTGGCAGGTATCATTGGTAGATTAAATGTGCCGTCATTTTTTTTATCGAATCTTCCATCAACAAATGAAACGGAATTTTCAAAATGAAGCCAATCTAATGGATGCGGATGAATATCTAAATTCATTTCGAGCCCAGACAACTTTGCATCTTGTTGGTTGTAACGGAAAGTCAATAAACGTTCACCATCAACAAGCAATGTCGAATCTCCACTAATAACGGATTGTAACTTGTTGTAATAAATAAAATCGTTGATGCGATTGTAAAATAAGTTTATCGCAAAATTTAA
Source organism: Chitinophagaceae bacterium (assembly GCA_004322425.1). Taxonomy (GTDB): domain Bacteria; phylum Bacteroidota; class Bacteroidia; order Chitinophagales; family Chitinophagaceae; genus VBAS01. The sequence goes on along the minus strand of SCVJ01000023.1, from coordinate 12,543 downwards.
ATGATCATAATCTACTTGAACACCAAAGTCAAATTGCTTACTGGTTTCCGATTTTAAATCACGATTCCCATATTCGTATCTATTCGTACCCTCGTGAGCCCCGTTACTGGCAAGCTCTGCCAAATTCGGCGCTCGAAATCCGCGAGCCATATTTATTTTTAGCGTAAAAAAATCAGCCGGTTCAAAACTAATACCAGCACTTGCAGAAAGATTTGAAAATGAAATATTGTTCCGAGGAAAACGAACTACATTATTTTCAACCAACTCCTTTGTCTTAATATTTCTATGATCCAATCGAAGCCCAGTACTTAATGTTGCATTTTTAAAAAATCGTTGTGTGTACACAAAACTTCCAGCATCTACTAAATTGTAATCTGGAATAATTGTTTCTTCGCCCTTGTTTTTGTTATTTTGATACATTCCATTCAAGCCAAAAGTTGTATGCCACTCACTCTTTTCGGGTAAAACTAATTGCAAATTGTAGTTCAATGTTTTCAAATCAAAAACAAGTCCAGCCGCGCTTTGCATTTCAGGATTTCCGAATTCCTTGCGTATGTTATTTTGAAATCCAATGTTTGTTTTGAGCCTTACATTTTTTATGTAAAAGTTATTCTCGTTCACCACTTTATAATGTTGAACCTGTTGGAAAGGAGCTAATAAAATTCTTGAATTTAAATCGAAGGAGGTTGCAATTCTTTCAAATACTGAATTGCCAAACAATAAAAATTTTCCGGTTCCATCATCCCGATTTCCTTCCACTAATCCTACCTTTTGATTAAATGCACTGAAAAAAATATGACTAAATCCCCAGCTTTTATTAACGCCAACAAATCCACCAAAATTTTTTTCATTCAACCGAGAATTCAAAACACGACCATCAAATTTATTTTTATAATCTTTTGAAGATTTCATGCTTTGATAAAAATTCCAACTAATATTTTTTCGATTACCGCTTACATTCGAATGCAAGCTGAACAAATTGTTATTCGATTGAAAATTGGTTAACAAATTCCCTTTGATGGTTCCCGGTGTTGTTGGAGTATTAGAAATTAAATGTATCACACCTGCTATTGCATCGCTTCCATACATTAATGAAGCGGGCCCTTTTAATATTTCTACTCGATTAACACTTAGTTCATCAATTTCAATACCATGTTCATCACCCCATTGTTGTCCCTCCTGCCTAACACCATCGCCAATTACTACGACTCTGTTATAGCCCAAACCTCTAATAATTGGTTTAGAAATACCCGGACCAGTTGTTGATTGAGAAATACCCGGTTCTTTTGAAAGTGCATCAATAATATTTGATGAAGTAGTTTGCATTAATTCCATCCGACGAATAGAAGTTATAGCAATGGGAGTTTTTCTAATACTGGTAGCATTTGAAACTCCCGTAATAACTACAGCCTGATTTTCGACAGCAGAGGGTTGTAAAGAAAATATTTTTTCAGTATTTTTTTCAATATCAATATGCTCTACTTCGCTAGTATAACCGATATAAGAAATTTCTACTAAATGATGGCCAACGGGAATATTATTGAAAAAATAATTCCCATTTATATCGGCAATAACTCCCACTCTCAAATCAGATAAAAATAAGCTAGAACCAGCTAAAGGCTCTTTTGATTTTGCATCAATAACCTTTCCGTAAAGTGCAATAGTCGTTAATTCAATTTTATTTTTCGCTCCTTGAGCGCTATCTTTTTTAACTACCTGCGAAAAAAGAAAAATGTTTGAAAATAAAAATGTCAAAAGATAAAATAATTTTTTTTCCACTTCATAATTTAACATGGCACGAATATAAGTTGAGTAACAATTTAATTGATTGTAAAAAAATGTTAAAGCCAATGCTAATACGTTTTAAAAACTGCAAACCCTTTTTCCACCATTAAATCATTCACATTGATATATTTTTTACCAAACAAAATCCAGACTTCAGCTAAATAGCGTCCATATTTTTCTTTCCTGTCTTTGATGGTTTCAATAACAATCATTTTTTGATCAACAATAGTTCGGAGAAAATCACGAGACTGAAATCCTTTGCTTTTAAAATGACCTTTCACTTCCGGCGCATTGATTCGATGAAGCCGAAGCTTCTCTCCTTTTATCATGGTTTTTAATCCTAAATCAATATCTACTGTAATTGTATCGCCGTCGTAAACTTGTACAACTTTTGCATTGTAATGATAAATGGATTGGCTAACAGATTTTTTCATTTGCGTTCTTTTATAGGAAAAGATAAATTAAAATTACAATTGTGAACCCCAAATAGGAAATCCTATTTACAAAGTCCAATAATCAATCGTTGTATCTTTGATATACTTTTAACTTCATTATGAGAATAGATATCATTACGGTACATCCCGAACTATTGGATAGTCCTTTTCAGCACAGCATAATAAAAAGGGCGCAAGAAAAAGGTTTATTACAAATACACATTCATCAACTACGCCAATGGGCTGTAAATGAATATGGCCAAGTAGACGATTATCAATTTGGCGGTGGTGCTGGAATGGTAATGATGTGTGAGCCTTTAGCAAAAGCCATTGAAGCACTTTCTCTGCAGAACAAGTATGATGAAATTATTTTTTTGACCCCCGATGGAGTGCAATTAAACCAACAAATTGCAAACACTCTTTCTTTAAAAAATAACCTGTTGCTTATTTGCGGGCATTATAAAGGAATTGATGAACGCATTCGCCAAAATTTTATTACAAAAGAAATTTCCATTGGCGATTATGTACTTAGTGGTGGTGAATTAGCCGCTGCTGTGTTGACTGATGCCATCGGCCGATTACTTCCTGGTGTGCTAAATGACGAAACCTCCGCACTCTCCGATTCATTTCAAGATAATTTATTGGCACCGCCTGTGTACACAAGACCCGAGAATTTTAGAAACTGGAAAGTGCCGGAAGTTTTGATGGGAGGTAATCATAAAAAGATAGATGAATGGAGGCACGAACAGTCTCTTAATAGAACAAAAGAAAAACGACCCGATTTACTGGATAAGCAATAAACGATTGTTTAACATTCCCTTGATAAAAAAGAGTACTACCTTCATTCTACCATTCATACTTTTTATCTAATTAAATAGCAAACGCTTTTTAATTTTGGAGAACAAAGCCCACTATGAAAAAAAATTTATTCGTACTAGTAGCCTTAATAACTGCAAGCTTCATCAGTTTCGGACAAGCGAAAAATAATGTTACCGATTTTCAAACCACCAATCGGGTATCTGTTTCAAAAACTAATCAGAAAATAAATGTTGATGGAAAATTGGATGAACCCATTTGGCAACAAGCACAAATGGCTACCGATTTTTGGAACAAATATCCAACCGATCAAGGTCATGCTCCCATAAAAACAGAAGTCCGCTTTTACTATGATGATAATTTTTTATACATCGGTGCAACTATGTACGGCGTACAAGAATACATTGTACAAAGTTTAAAAAGAGATCAGGGTATTATGAGTAATGATGGCTTGATAATTACTCTCGATCCTTTTAATCAACACACCAATGGTTTTCTTTTCTCAGTAAATCCATATAATGCACAGGCAGATGATTTATTAACTACTGGAATGGAGGATGAAATGAATTTTAGTTGGGACAATAAATGGTTTTCGCAAACTATAAGAGAAAAAGATAGATGGTTTGCAGAAATTGCCATCCCTTTTAAAACACTTCGCTACGATCAAGACAATAAAACTTGGGGATTAAATCTTATAAGAAGCGATAAAACCAGAAACGAATTTTATACGTGGACAAATGTTCCGGTTAATTTTAAAGGATTCGATTTGGGATTTACAGGTGCTTTAGTTTGGGATGCCGCACCTCCAAAACCAGGTAGTAATATCTCAATAGTTCCTTATACAACAAGTGCAGTTAGCAGTAATGCTAAAGAAAATAGCGCAACCAAACTCACGGCAGATGCCGGTATTGATGCAAAAATTAGTCTTACTTCTTCATTAAATCTTGATCTCACCTTTAATCCTAATTTTTCTCAAGTAGAAGTAGATCGTCAGGTTACTAATTTAAGCCGCTTTAGTATTTTCTTTCCGGAAAGAAGAAGCTTTTTTCTTGAGAATGCGGATCTTTTTTCGGGCTATGGTATTCCGCCTATTCGTCCATTTTATTCCCGCAAAATTGGTTTAGACGATAATGGAAATCCTGTTCCCATTATTGCCGGACTACGTTTAAGTGGAAACATATCTCCCAAAACACGCATGGGAATTATGAATATTCTTACAAACAAAAGTGGCGATCAGCCGATGCAAAATTATTCTGCTGTTTCAGTCAATCAAAAAGTGTTGGCACGTTCTGCTATCAAGGGATATTTTTTCAACCGCCAATCTTTTATGACGGATCTACAAAAAACTGAAAATCCACTCAATGAGTTTGGTCGCAATGGCGGTGTTGATTTTAATTATACTTCCGAAAATGGAGTTTGGAATGCATGGCACGGTACCCATTTCTCCATGAAACCCAACATCAACAACAATAATTTTTACTTCAACGGTGGCGGAGGCTATTCTGGTAGAAAATTTGACATCATAATCCACTCCGATTACGTTGGCGAAAATTATTATACCGACTTAGGATTTGTGCAACGAATTGAAAATTATGATGAAGTACGAGATACAATTATTCGCGCAGGATTTCGCGACTTCTTCAACAATATTAGCTATCGTATTATTCCTAAAAAGGGAAAAATAACTATGCATCGATTAAACTTTGAAAATTATATTGTTTGGAATTTAGACGGTTCACTCAACGAAAGATCCCAAAAGTTGAATTATAATATTATGATGAAAAATTCCAGCAGGTTTGAATTTGGATTTACACCTCAGCAAACCAATCTTATGTTTCCTACTAAATTTGTTAACGACGATACAGCGCCTCCATTGCCAACTGGCAAATATCATTACAATACTGTAGAGTTTCAATACTCGTCTGATTCAAGAAAAAATATTTCTTTTAATGCTGAAATTGAATATGGAAAATATTTTACTGCCGATTATACACAATATTCATTTCAATTGAATTTGCGCCAACAACCTCGCGTAAATGTTGCTGTGCAATTTGAGTACAATAGTCTTGAGTTTCCGGCTCCTTACGGCAGCAGTAAGTTGTTTTTAATTGCACCAAGATTTGAACTAAATTTTTCAACCAGCCTCTTTTGGACTACTTTCCTTCAATACAATACGCAAGCAAATAATGTAAACATCAACAGTAGATTACAATGGCGTTACAAACCTATGAGTGATTTATTTTTGGTGTACACAGACAATTATTACAGCGATCCATTTATGAAAAACAAAAACCGTGCAATTGTATTTAAGATGAACTATTGGTTGAATCTCTAATTCTTTTACAACTGGTTTATTTTCTTAATAAATTATTTTTTCTGTATCAATGGGAATACTGAATTTAGCACAACACTAAATCAGTACTATGAAATCCAACAGAAGAAAATTTCTCAGCAACCTTGCATTGAGCAGTACTGCTCTCTCCATTTCATTACCAACGTTTGCTAGAGTAAAGAATGAAGAATTGGATAGTGCAATTGAAAATCAATCCGGAAAGCAATCCTTCAATATGTGCGGGTATGCTGCTCCTAAACTTGAAACTGTTCGAATTGGAATAATAGGACTTGGTATGCGTGGCTCGGACGCAGTAGAGCGATTGAGCTTTATTGATGGTGTTGAAATAACTGCACTTTGCGATAAATATTCGGATCGCGTTTCAAAAGCTCAAAACATATTGGAAAAAATGGGAAGGCCAAAAGCAAAAGAATATTTTGGTGAAGAAGGATGGAAAGAACTTTGCGAAAGCAACGAAGTTGACTTGGTTTATTCTCCAACACCTTGGCAGATGCACACACCTATTGCGTTGCATGCGATGAAAAATGATAAACACGCGGCCATTGAAGTGCCCGCTTCCAAAACTTTGGATGAATGTTGGCAACTAGTTGAAACATCGGAACAAACAAAAAAGCATTGTATGATGCTGGAAAATTGTTGCTATGATTTTTTTGAATTACTAACATTGAATATGTCGCGACAAGGAATGTTTGGTGAGTTGGTTCATGCCGAAGGAGCTTACATACACGATTTGAGCAAGGATTGGCTTTTTAATAAAAAGGCCTATGTCGATATGTGGCGCTTAAAAGAAAATATTGGAAACAATGGCAACCTTTATCCTACGCATGGTTTAGGACCAATTGCACAATGCTTAAATATTAATAGAGGAGATAAGTTGGATCATCTTGTAAGTATGAGCACACATGATTTTTCATTAAATAACATGGCTAAAGATTTAGCATCAAAAGATAATTTCTTTTCAGAATTTGTAGATCAACCTTTTCGTGGCAATATGAGTACAACACTAATTCGTACTCAAAAAGGAAAAAGTATTATGCTACAACACGATGTTTCCACACCACGTCCTTATTCACGTATTCACTTACTGAGTGGCACAAAAGGGATGGCGCAAAAATGGCCAGGACCTGAAAGAATTTCTTTTGGACATTCCACTGTAAAACAAGATGAACTAAAATCACTTTATGAAAAATATTCTCCACCAATTGTAAAACATATTGGCCAAATAGCAAAAGAAGTGGGCGGACATGGCGGTATGGATTTTATTATGGATTGGAGATTGATAGATTGTTTACGCAATGGATTACCACTCGATCAAGATGTTTATGACGCTGCTGCGTGGAGTTGCATTGTTCCGTTGAGCAAAAAATCAGTTGCACGTCAATCAAAATCTGTAGCAGTACCCGATTTTACAAGAGGAGCTTGGATAAATAACAAACCAGTTGATCTTACTTTGAATGGTGGAGGCACTACCCAGGTAAGAAAAATAAAAGTCTGAAATTTTTGAAATAAAAAAAGTCCCGCAAGCTAGCGGGACTTACAACTATTCTATAGAACCCTTTACTCCTTCTTCACTCCGATCACCTGTAAAGTCTTTTCATGGATCAACTGGTTCAGCTTTGCAACATCCTCCGCCATTATTTTTTTCAGTTTGTTCAGTTGTTCGTCAATCAGTGGCACCAGTTCATTATAAGCATCTTTGGTTTGCCTGGAAATAGCGGATTGTCCGGCAGAAGATGCATTATAGATACTTGACAATTTATCATCTAGTTTTATCGGGTAGTTTAATACGTCCTGACCGCTCTTGGCTTTGGTCTGATGCAGGGCTTCTTCTACTGCTGTCATTTGCTTATTTACCGTATCGATCTGTTGTTTTATTTCTTTGGGTAAATCTTTACCAACCCTGCCACTGAATTCATTCATTTGTGAACGGATATCCCGGATATTTTTTATGGCTTTCATGATCTCGGAAGATTTATCCCTAATAGTGATCAGGTGATTGAACTGCTCCTCGTATTCTGTCAGCGTGGTTTGATAATTCGGATCGGGTATAATCGTGAAAGGCACTTCTGTTGAATCATTTCCAGATTTGAATTTTGCAAAATAATTTCCCGGTGATGCTTTTGGTCCACGGACAAATCCATTCCAAAGAATCAATCCCTCTACTCTTTCCGCTTCCGGATAATTCATATCCCACTCAAATTGGTTCATTCCTTTGTTAATTTCAATTTTTGAATCTTTAGATGAAGTGGAATATCTTTTGATTGATTTTTTATTCTTATCCATTACTTCAATGGAGAGCTTTGTTGAATCAACAGCGTTCTTCATGTAATAATTAAATACCACTCCGTTTGGTGGATTCATGCCCACATTCCGTAAAGCCTGGCCTCCGCCAAATCCACCGCCGCCACGACGTCCACCACCTGGCATACGGTAAGCAGGGTTTACACTAAACACATGAAGATTTTTATTTAATATATCAGCATTTTTTTGTTGCACTACAGTTAAGTCATCCAGGATATAAATACTTCTACCTTGTGTACCAACAATCAAATCATTATTTTTTATAGCAAGATCTGTAATAGGAACTACCGGTAAATTCAACTGGAAGGATTTCCAGCTTGCACCATCATCATATGATATATACATTCCGAATTCTGTACCGGCATAAAGTAAGCCTTGTTTTATTCTATCGGCCCTCATCGTTCTTGTAAAATGAAGGGAAGGAATTCCATTGACAATTAGTTTCCATGTTTTACCATAATCTTCGGTCTTATATATAAAAGGTCTGAAGTCATCCAACTTATAACGGGTGCCGATAAAATAAGCCGCTCCTTTTTTAAAAGGATCCACTTCTATAGAATTCCACATCATCCACTGCGGACAATCTTTCGGCGTTACATTCTCCCAGTTCTTTCCGCCATCCTTACTTACATTTATTAAACCATCATCACTTCCTGTCCATAACAAATCTTTTTCTACCGAACTTTCTGTTGCTGTGAATATGGTACAGTAATATTCTACACTGGTATTGTCTTGTGTAATCGGTCCACCACTGGATGCTTGCTTGGATTTATCGTTCGTTGTCAGATCAGGAGAAATCTGTTCCCAGCTTTTCCCTTCATCTTCTGAAACGAACAAATGATTTCCGGCCGTATATAATCTTTTTGGATTATGTGGTGAAAAGAAAATGGGGAAGTTCCATTGAAAACGATACTTTGCTGCTTCTGCACCTGCTCCCATATTATCAATCGGCCACACATTGATTGCCCTGCTTTCTCCAGTACGTTGATCAAGTCTTTGTAACGATCCCATATAATTTCCACCATATGTAATATCCGGATTCAATGGATCAGCAACCACATAACCACTTTCGTTTCCTGCAGTATTTTCCATATCTGCTGCTGTGATGGCTGCACCATAAGTCCGGCTCTTGATTCTGAATGCGCTGTTATCCTGTTGCCCACCCATGATGCGGTAAGGAAAAGCATTATCAGTACTTACACGATAGATCTGAACTGTAGGTTGATTTAAATAAGTGCTCCAGTTATTACCGCCATCAAATGAAACCTGCGCACCGCCATCATCTGCTACTATCATTCTGTTGCCATCTTCCGGATCCATCCATAAATCATGATGGTCTCCATGTGGTGTTTGAATGCTTTGAAAAGTTCTGCCGCCATCATTGCTTCGCATAAAACCTACATTCGGGCAATACACTTTGTTTTCATTTTTAGGATCCACAAAAACTTTGGTATAATACCATGCCCGCTGACGGATATTATTATCTCCACTGGTTAGTGTCCAGGTTTCGCCGCCATCAGCACTCATGTATAATCCGCCATCTTTATTTTCCAGTATAGTATAAATTTTATCTGTGTTAGATGGAGCTACGGCCACGCCTACAATGCCCCATGTTCCTTTTGGTAATCCTTTATTTGAGGAAATATTTTTCCATGTTTCACCTCCATCTGTACTTTTCCATAAACCACTACCATCACCTCCACTCTCCAGAGAATAAGGTGTTCTGATCAATCGCCATGTACCTGCATAAAATACATTTGGATTACCCGGCTCCATTACCAGGTCGCTGGCTCCTGTTTGATTATTTATATATAAAGTTTTCTTCCATGTTTTTCCGCCATCAGTAGTTTTAAAGACTCCTCTTTCTTCATTAGGACCAAACAAATGGCCCATGACAGCAACCCAAACGATATCCGGATTTTTCGGATGAATCACAATCCGAATAATATGTCGACCTTCTTTCAATCCGATATTTTTCCAGCTCTTGCCGCCATCATCACTACGCCACATACCACCCAAGCCTTCACTTACATTTCCCCGCATTGAATTTTCACCTTCGCCAACATAAATTATTGTTTCATCATTTGGAGCTACAGCAACTGCCCCGATCGAACCACCAAAATATTTATCTGAAATATTATTCCAGTTATTTCCTCCGTCGGTTGTTTTCCAAACGCCACCACCTGTGGCACCAAAATAAAATGTGTTCTTATTTTTGTTACTCCCCGCTACAGCAGCACTTCTTCCACCGCGAAAAGGACCCACTAACCGATACTTTGAAAGGGATAGTAGCTGATCATCGCTTTGGGAAGTAATTGTTGGCACAATTACGGGTTTGCTTTTTTGTGCTTCAGAAAAAAGAATACCGAGAAGCAACATACATAAGGTCAATAATTTTTTCATATTAATTAATTGTAGCATTGAAAATACTGTTAATTCCAATTCATTAATTACCGTTTAACAAAAAATATTCAAAAAATTGTTACACCCCATCAAAATGCTTTGGCTTTCACCAATCCTTCCTTTAATAACTGATTATAAATTTTGGGATAGTATGTTTTATTGATCTGTTGTATTGTGCCTTTCGCTTTTTCAACACCTACTTGTAATTCTTGTGCTCGTTGTATTTGCAAATTGGAAGGCGCAGCTTCTTGTCCGGCAACAGAAACATACACATCGGTTATTTTTTCTCGCAACCTTTCTTCATCAGCAAAAATTGATTTTTGTTTGGTGGATAACAATTCACTTCTTTCTGTTTCCAGTTTTACATGAAATTCTTCCATTAGTTTTTTGATACTGCTGTCTTTTACTTTAGATAAATTATCTTTTATCAATTTTTGTTTTTCGCTAATATCGTCAACCACTGCTGCCAACATTTCGTGCATTTTATAAAGCTGCATCGCTGTCTTGTATTGCAGTTGCCGATTAGCCAATGTAAACTCTTTGTTTTTTACATCGTGTAAAAGAGTCACTGAATCTGTAAATTCTTTGTCTGCAACTTTTAATTTCACGAGATAATTTCCGGGCAGCAACATGGGCGCCATCAATCCACCGAAATCTATTTTAGTCCCTCCGCTTGCAGTTTTTGGTGGCTTCATTCGTAAATTCCAATACACTTTATTTATTCCTTTTCTTTTTGTGCCGGGAATAGATTGTAATAAATTTCCCTGCAAATCAAAAATTTCTACGCGTACATCGCCACTGTTCACTCTATCTTTTAAATAATATTGAATTGGCGGAATGCCTGCCGGATTTGGTGCCAGCCATCCTCCAGTATTTGGAAAGCCGCCATCGCCAAATTTTCCATTCATCAATTCTATAGGAGCCGTGCGAAAAAGATGAACTTCTTTTTCTATTATTTCTTTTTTTAATGAGCGCATTGGAGTAATGTCATCCACAATCATAATTCCTCTTCCATGGGTTGCCAAAATTAAATCGTGGGTTGTGGGATGAATTTGAATGTCGCGTACCAATGAAAATTCAGGAATTCTATTTTTCATTCTAAACCAATTAACGCCACCATCCACGGTGGCAAATAACCCCATTTCAGTTCCCAAAAAAAGAAGATTCTTATTTATTAAATCTTCTTTTACTTTATGAGCAAACCCTGTAAACTCTGTGTTGGAAAAGCTTTGCCATGTTTTTCCCATGTCGTTTGATTTTGCAACATACGTTTTATGATCGCCATAGGCATGATTATCAAATGTTACATACACTGTATTTTTATCGAATTGACTGGGTTCAATACTACTTATCCAAGTTTGCTCCGGAATGCCGGAAAGAGCATATTGATTAGAAACATTGTTCCAAGACTTTCCGCCATTTACTGTGTATTGAAGATTGCCGTCGTCGGTTCCTACCCAAATAATATTTTCATCTAATGGCGATTCGGTTATTGTAAAAATGGTGCAGTGATTTTCTGCCGAAGTATTATCTGCACTTATTCCACCGCTTTGCTCCTGCTCCTGTTTCTTTTTATCGTTGGTTGTAAGATCGGGGGAAATTTTTATCCAATTCACACCTTTGTCAACCGAACGATATAAATATTGTGAACCCATGTATAAATTTTTCTTGTTTTTATTTCCTATAACAATGGGTGTATTCCAATTCCATCTCAATTTTTCTTCACTTGACGTTTGCTGTGGTTTTATCGAAACGGATTTTAGGGTGTTTAAATTAATTCTTCCTGCATTACCACCTTGAGATTCTGCATAAACAATGTTGGCATCCGTTGGATCCGGAACTGTCCAAAATCCATCGCCACCATAAATTGCTTTCCAATCTCCATTACCAATTCCACCAGCATTGGCAGAAGGCGCAAACCAACTTCCATTATCTTGTAATCCACCATATAATTTATACGGATTATTATTATCAACTGCTACATGATAAAATTGTCCAACCGGTAAATTTTGAACAAATAACCAAGTAACTCCGCGATCAAGACTGATATAAACTCCACCATCTGTTCCTAAATACATTTGATTGGTATTGTTGGGATTAATCCAAAGTGCATGATGATCACTATGTACCCAGCCACCCGCGTTACTTGCATCTGTAAAAGAAAAACCACCGTCGTTGGAATACGAAAAACTGTAAGCCGGACGATATACTCGTTTGGAATCTTTGGGATCGATTACCAATGTGCTAAAATAAAAAGGGCGTGATACTACATTCATTGTAGCACTTTGTTGTTTCCAGTTTTCACCACCATCCTCGGAAATGAATAAACCGGTATTTGCAGATTCTACAATTGCCAATAGCTTGTTGGGTTCGCTTGGGGCAAGTGTTAAAGCAACGCGTCCAAATGGTTTTGCAGGAAGCCCTTTGGTTAACTCCTTCCAAGTTGTACCG
>SCVJ01000134.1 GCA_004322425.1 Chitinophagaceae bacterium | reverse complement strand
CGTCGCGCATCTCGACGTCAGCGAGGAAGAACAGCTCGAACTTCCCGGAGGGCTCCCAGACCTGGCCGAACAGCGGAGTCAGCTCGACGCTCGCGGCGCCGTAGTTCACGCCCAGGTCGGTCTCGATCGTCTTCAGCGTCCCCGGGCCGAGCAGGTCCAGGTCAGCACCTCGGTACATCCACGGGTCCAGCGGGTTCAGGGCGAACGGCGAGGCAGCCGCGGGCGTCGGGCTCGCGGGAGCGGTGGCGAACGGCGGCACGTCCGGCCCGGAGGAGGTCGCGTCCTGCAGGACCGGCACGGCGACCGCGATGGCGGACACCGCGAGGGCGGAGGCGGCCACGGCCGCGCCGATCCGGGTCCGGCGGATCCGCTGAGCCCGGCGCTCGATGCCGGCCAGCGGGTCAGGGGACGGGGTCAGTGCGGAGGCCCGGCCCTGAAGGGCGGCGCGAAGCTCGTCGTCGATGGGGGTCATGCCGTCACTCCGGTGGGAAGGGCCGCGCGCGGGTCGTCGCGCAGGCCTGAGGTGTCGCGCAGCTTGGTCAGCGCGCGGGACGTCGTGCTCTTGACCGTGCCGACGGAGACGCCCATGACAGCGGCGGTCTCGGCCTCGGAGAGGTCCTCGTAGTAGCGCAGGACGACCATCGCCCGCTGCCGCCTGGGCAGCTCGGACAGCGCCGTCCACAGCGCGTCGTGCAGGTCCAGGTCAGCGGTCGCGTCGCGGTGGGCGGGTCGCTCCGGCAGGTCCCCGGTCGGCCGCTCGTCCACCTTGCGGCGTCGCCACCACGACGTCTGCGTGTTGACCATCACCCGGCGCACGTAGCCGTCCACCGCTTCGCGCTCGCGGATCCGGTCCCAGGCCAGGTAGGTCTTGGCCAGCGCGGTCTGCAGCAGGTCCTCGGCGTCGGCGCGGTGGCCCGAGAGCATGTACGCGGTCCGCAGCAGGGCCGGCGAGCGCGCGGCGACGTAGGAGCGGAAGTCCTCCCGCGCCTGCTCGTCCACGTGGTGCTCCTTCGTCGTCGGTTCTCGACCGGGAAG
>SCVJ01000216.1 GCA_004322425.1 Chitinophagaceae bacterium | reverse complement strand
GTCCACCTGGGGCTGGCCGACGAGACCGATCTGCGCGCGGCGTGGGCAGCCGTGCAGGCCACCGCAGGGACCGGTCCTGCCTTCGTGCAGCCGATGGCGCGAGCCGGCGTCTCGACGGTCGTCCGACTGGTCCGCGACCCGGTCGCCGGGCCGCTGCTCTCGCTGCGGCTGGGCGGAGTGGCCCTGGACCTGCTGGCCGACCCGGTCACCCGCACCCTGCCGCTGACCGACCTCGACGCCGCCGAGCTGGTCCGCGGCATCCGTGGCGCGCAGCTGCTGACCGGTGAGGTGACCGGCACGCCGGCGGACCTGGCCGCGCTGGAGGAGCTGCTGCTGCGCGTGGCCGCCCTGGGGGAGGGGGTGGCCGAGGTGGCCGAGCTCGTGCTCGACCCCGTGCTGGTGCAGGAGTCCGGCCTGGTCGCGCTGCACGCCGGCCTACGGCTGCTCCCGCCCGGAAGCGACTCCGAGCTCGGCCCGCGCCGGCTCGGGTCCTCCTACGCCGTGCTCTAGAGGGTCCAGGCGCCTTCGTAGCCGTGGGCACGAGGCCGCAGGCTGACGCGGTGGCGATCAAGCGTCGGGGCACCGCACGGCGGTCGATCCGCCCGACGAGCCGGGGTGTGTGCGCGAGGGGGGAGTTGAACCCCCACGTCCTTTCGGACACAGCGACCTCAACGCTGCGCGTCTGCCATTCCGCCACTCGCGCGAGTGGTGCCCGACGACTGCATCGGACCGGCAGAACTGTAGCGAACTCCGGCGCGGGCTAGGTTCCTGGCATGAGCCCCATCGACCCCCAGGACGAGGTGGTCGACCTCTGCCGCGACCTCATCCGCTTCGCCAGCGTCAACGACGGGACCGGCCGCGGGAAGGGCGAGCGGGAGGCTGCGGAGCACGTCGCCGGGCAGCTCGCCGAGGTCGGCCTGGAGCCCACCGTCCTCGAGTCCGCCCCGAACCGCACCAGCGTCGTCGCGCGGATGGAGGGGGAGGACAGCAGCCGCCCGGCCCTGCTCATCCACGCCCATCTCGACGTGGTGCCGGCCGAGCCGAAGGCCTGGACGTACGACCCGTTCGCGGCCGAGGTCGCCGACGGCGCGATCTGGGGCCGTGGCGCGATCGACATGCTCGACATGGACGCGATGACGCTGGCCGTCGTGCGGGACCGGATGCGCAGCGGCCGGAAGCCGCCCCGCGACGTGGTGCTGGCGTTCGTCGCGGACGAGGAGGCCGGCGGGGTCTACGGCGCGCAGTGGCTGGTCGAGAA
>SCVJ01000215.1 GCA_004322425.1 Chitinophagaceae bacterium | reverse complement strand
GGACACTCGACGCTTCCGTGGACGGTGTTTGTCGGAATGCTGCGCAAGGCGGGCATCGGGACGCTTGTCGACGTGCGCCTGCTGGCCGGTTCGCGCCGTCATCCGCAATTCAATGGCGATGCGATGGCCCGTGAACTGCTGGATGCGGGAATCGCCTATGTCCCGATGCGCGATCTGGGCGGGCGTCGCCAGCCCCGGGAGGATTCGCCGCCTACCGCGTGGCGCAACCCGGCATTCCGGGGCTATGCCGGCTACATGCAGACCGATGCCTACCTGCAGGCGCGGCGGCGCCTCGCGATGCTCGCGGCCGGCACGCCCACGGCGGTGCTATGCGCAGAGGCGCTCTGGAGGCAATGCCACCGCGCCCTAATCGCCGACGACTTCAAGGCCGATGGCTGGACGGTGTTGCACCTGCAGGCGAGCGGCACCCCCGAGGAACATCCGTACACGGCCGCCGCGCGGATCGTCGACGGGCGCCTGGACTATTCACTGCCCGGACCGCGGCAGGCTGCGCTGTTCTAGGCGGTTCATCACCCGCGCAGACCTGACCCATGCGCGGCTGCCAAGCCGGGCGCACGGCGTAGGGCCGATGACCGCAGGACGGAGCGTCAGGGTGTGTCCGGGTGCGCTCCGGCGGATGCACGGCGACCGCGGGGTGGCTCGATGCGCAGCAACGCGCCGTCGGCCTCATCGGTCACGACATAGACGTTGCCATCGGGGCCGACACGCACATCGCGAACCCGCTGGCCCAGATCTTCCAGCAGGCGTTCCTCACCGACGATGCGATCCCCGTCGAGCGTGAGCCGGATCAATGACCTCGCCGCGAGCGCGCCGATGAACAGGCTGCCGTTCCAGGGCGACTGCGGCTGGCCCGTATAGAACGCCATGCCCGACAGGCCGGGTGACCTGGCCCAGACGTGGTGCGGTGGCTCGGTTCCGGGCGCGCTGGTGCCCACTGTCTCCGGGTACGGGCGGCCGGTGCCGTAGTCCATGCCGTGGCTGGCGATGGGCCAGCCATAGTTGCGGCCCGGCCGCGGCAGGTTGATCTCGTCGCCGCCCCGCGGGCCGTGCTCGGCTTCCCACAGCCGGCCCGTTCGCGGGTCGGTCGCCAGCGACTGCACATTGCGATGGCCGAAGCTCCAGATTTCCGGGCGCACGCCCGGTCGGCCAACGAAGGGATTGTCCGGGGGCACCGAGCCGTCGAGGCCGAGACGCACGAGCTTGCCCTGCAGCAGGTCGAGTTTCTGTGCGGTATTACGTTCGTTGCGCTCGCCCTGGCTGATGAAGACGTGCCCCGAGCGATCGAACGCCAGCCGTGAGCCGAAATGGTTGGGGCCGTCCAGTTTCGGTACCTGCTGGTAGATGCGGCGGAAGCCCGTCAGGCGGTCGCCTTCAAGCGTTGCCACGCCGGCGGCG
>SCVJ01000214.1 GCA_004322425.1 Chitinophagaceae bacterium | reverse complement strand
CTTCCATGTCGGGGATGGTGACAGCTATGCGTGGCGACCGGACCCAAGGGATGAGTCGCCGGTTGAGGTCTTTTCAATTTCAATTGGACGCCGAGGAAATTGCAGATAGACGAGCTATCACTTTCAATTAGACGGCGCTTCGCTTTCAATCGGACATGTACAACCGCCACGCCACCGACCGGATTCGCGACGCGCTGAGCGACACCCGAGTCGTGCTCCTGGCGGGACCCCGCCAAGCGGGGAAGACCACGCTGGCCCGGTCGCTCGCTGAAGAGGGCCGAACCTACCTGACCCTCGACGACGCAACCACATTGGCCGCCGCCAGGGCGGATCCCGCGGGCCTGGTGCGGGGACTGGATCAAGCGATCATCGACGAAGTCCAGCGCGCGCCCGATCTCCTCCTCGCCATCAAGGAGAGCGTCGACCGAGACACCCGGCCAGGCCGCTTCCTGCTCACGGGATCCGCAAACCTCATGACCCTGCCACGGGTTGCCGACTCCCTGGCCGGCCGGATGGAGACCATCCGCCTGATGCCCTTGGCCCAGTCCGAAATCCTGGGCCGGCCGACATCGGCCTTTCTCGCCACCTTGTTCGCGGGCAACGCCCCGGCGCCGGGCCCGCTTCGGCTGGGAGCCGACCTTATCGACCTGGTCCTGGCGGGCGGCTATCCCGAGGCCCTCGGGCGCAAGACCTGGGCGCGACGCCAGGACTGGTACACCAGCTACGTCGAGGCGGTCGTGGGCCGCGACGTGCGCGACGTCGCCAACATTGACCAGCTCGACCGCATGCCGCGCCTGTTGCGCGCCCTCGCCGAACATTCAGGCCAGCTGATCAACCACACGCGGGTCGGCGCCAGCCTCGACCTCAACCACGTGACAACGCAAAAATACACGGGCGTCTTCGAGCAGCTGTTCCTCGTCCGCACCTTGCCCCCCTGGCACAACAACGCGCTGAAGCGGCTGACCAAGACGCCAAAGCTGCATTTTCTCGATTCCGGCCTTCTTGCCGCAATGCGGGGACTGACCCCGGAACGGGTCGCCGCCGATCGCGCCAATTTCGGCGCGGTGCTGGAGACCTTCGTCTTCGCCGAAGTCCTCAAGTTGGTGGGGTGGAGCGATGATCGGTTCACGCTCACCCACTTCCGGGACAAGGAGACCGACGAGGTCGACATCGTCTTGGAGGATCGGGAAGGGCGCATCGTCGGTCTGGAGGTCAAGGCCTCCGCCACGGTTAGAAACGAAGACTTCGCCGGATTGCGCAAGCTTGCCG
>SCVJ01000213.1 GCA_004322425.1 Chitinophagaceae bacterium | reverse complement strand
CCCGACGGCGTCGGCGACCTCGTCGCGGGTCAGCTCGCAGGGCGCGTGGACTGTGGACGGCGATGGGCTTCGCCGAGGTCGCACCTCATGAGAAGGCCTTCACCACACGGGATGTCGAGGCGCTGCGCACCGCTCTGGCGCTCGGGGAGAGCGGTCTCGTCCCGGCCGACACGATCCTGGTGCTGGCGCGGGCGATGGGCCAGGAGCTCGCCCGCACCGCCGAGGCCCAGGTCGACGTGTTCCGACAGGCGAGCCAGGGACTGACGCTCGAGGAGTCCGTCGCGCAGGCGGAGGCGCTGGCGCCGACCCTGCTTCCGATGCTCGAGCAGCTGGTCGTGCACGTGTGGCGGCGGCAGTTCGCGGCGGCGACCGCCCGTGCCTTCGCCTCCGCGGACATCGACGGCCAGCCGGTCACCGCCGTGGGCTTCGTCGACCTGGTCGACTTCACCCGCTCCAGCCAGCAGTGGGACGCCAGCACGCTCGAGCGCACGCTGGAGCGGTTCGAGCGCGAGACCGCGCTGCGGGTGACGTCGGTCGGCGGTCGCGTGGTCAAGACGCTCGGTGACGCGGTGCTCTTCGTGACCGACGACCCCGGCTCAGCGGTCGAGGTCGCGCTGCAGACGGTCGACGCGCACCACGCGGACGACGAGCTGCCCGACGTCCGCGCCGGCGTCGCGCTCGGACCGGTCCTCGTCCGGCTCGGCGACGTGTTCGGCTCGCCGGTCAACCTGGCCAGCCGGCTGACCGACGAGGCCCGCCCGCGGACGGTGCTGGTCGACAAGGCCGTGATGGAGGCGCTGGCCGACGACGGGTCCTACGACCTCAAGCGGCTGCGTCGCCGGTCGGTGCGCGGCTACCGGTCGCTGACGCCGTACCTGCTGCGGCGTACTAGCGTCGAGGCGTGAGCGTGGTGATCCTGTGAGTGACCTCCCGGAGCGGATCAGCCTGCGCGAGGTGGGACCGCGCGACGGACTGCAGAACGAAGCGCCGGTCCCGACGACCAGCAAGGTCGCCCTGATCGACGCGCTGTCGCGCACCGGCGTCGGACGGATCGAGGCCGTCTCCTTCGTCCACCCGAAGGCGATCCCGTCGATGGCCGACGCCGCCGAGGTCTGGGCCGCGGTCGCGAAGTCGAGCGAGGTCCGCTACTCCGCGCTCGTGCCGAACCTGCGCGGCGCTCAGCGCGCGCTCGACGCCGGGTTCAAGGAGATCGAGGTCGTCGTCTCGGCGAGCGACACCCACAACCTCAAGAACGTCAACCGCACCACGGAGCAGTCGCTCGACGACATCGCCGAGCTGCTC
>SCVJ01000112.1 GCA_004322425.1 Chitinophagaceae bacterium | reverse complement strand
GTCTCGACCACCATGTGGTCGGGACCAAGTTCTCTGCCCCGCTGACCAACACTGACCCCCCCCCTCAGAGATGGACCACTGTCTCCCCATCAACCATGTTGTCGAGAGCAGTGGAAGTCGTCGAGGCTGGCGAGAAAGCTGCGTCCATAGTCAAGGAGGGAGAGGACATGGAGCAGTGGATCGCTCGAAACGAACTGGCGGTTGAAGAGGCCCTTGGTAGACGGATTGTTGTGCAATCCGCAGGGGGGACGAAAAGGAGTACGAAGTGGTGGTTCTCGGGCGATGTCCGTAGAACCTGGAAGACTGCCTCGACCCTTCAACAGGAGTGGAGACGCGCTCATGTCGTCCTGTCCAAGACAGCCTTGAAGAACCGCGGGCCGATGCAAGCCCAAGTGATGCGCATCCACGACATGTGGGTGAAGGCCAAAGCTGACCTGGTTGCCGCGACGAGACAACACCAGGAAACGCGTTGGCTGGAGCACGTGGCTGTAGTCAACGACCTGCACATCACTGATCCTCGTCGGTTATTCCGCATGGCGCGCAAGAGGATGGAGCCTGAGAAGGTCAGGAAGATCGAGAAAATCTTCGACCCGGAGTCGAGAACCTGGCTTCTTGGGGATGCTGCCAAAGGAAGAGTCATCGACGAGCTAATGCGGGTAGTGCAGCGGAAACCCCTCCTTCTCACCGAGGAGGTGGTCACGGGACTCTCTCAGGAAGAGACCCGTGAGAACGCGAAGCGGGTCGTGGATGGCCCGCTCAACCTATGCCTACGCGCAGCGATGGACGCTGAAGAAGTCCTGGAATCGGCCAAACGACTTCGCCCAGGCTCGGCAGCCGGCCTCTCTGGCTGGACTCCAGTCCTGTGGAAACAGCTGCTCAGCTCGCCAATTTGGGCGGCTGCGTGGGCGTCCATGGCCTCCAAGGTACTGGCCTCTGGCAAGATCCCTCCCGAATGGAAGGAGTCTGCGCTGGTTGCAATCCCGAAATCCTCCCCTGCTTCTAGCAACCCATCTGAGTACCGCGGCATATCCTTACTGGATATTGGCTACAAGTTATTTGCGGCGGTGCTTGCTCGGAGGCTGGGGAGTGGTCAACGAGAACAAGGCACACTCCGTGCCTACCAGTACGGTTTTGTGGCCGGACGAAGCACCTCGGCGGCGATCGGTCTCGTCACCGAGGTGTGGGAACGTGCCGTAAGAGCCAGGCAGCCGATCTGGATGCTTTTTGTGGACATAAGTAAGGCTTATGACACAGTGTCAGAGGAGCTGCTGGCGGTGGCGCTGGCTCATGCGGGAGTAGAGCCGAGTATGAGGCGCTTTCTCTGCTCGCTCTACTTCCCCTCCCGGGCCACCAGTGCAAGGACGCGGGCAGGCGCATCTCCAGAGAGCTGGAGGAGCGCCAACTGCGGCGTCAGGCAGGGATGCTCGCTAGCGCCAGCCCTATTCACGCTGGTCATCGACATGCTGGCGGAGTCCCTGAACGCGCTACCGAAAGTCACAGTCCCCGGGTCCCGTGTTAGAATCAGCAACCTGTGGTACGCCGATGACGGAGTATTGATCTCCACATCGGGTGCGGATCTGCAGAGACTTCTAAACGCAACTGGATCCTGGCTGGAGTCGCATGGGCAAGCCCTCAATGCGAACAAATGCAAAGTCCTGACCAACCAAGTGGGAGCCCCCGCTATCAGCTGGAGAGGGAGACCGGTGGCGACTGAGGCTGAGTTCCAACACCTGGGATTGACCCTCAAGGGGTTCCCTGCGGCCAAGGCACAAGCCTCTGGAAGGTTGGCGGCTGCAGAAAGGACTCAACGCCTCTTACAACCGATCGTGAAATCGACGTGGATGAGTGCAGCCACGAAGGCAGCGATTGCCAAACCCATTCTAGAAGGGGTGGCATACTACGGTAGTGAGATCTGGGCAAGGGACAATCCCTCCACTGCTGCCTTGGGGAAGATACTCATCTCCACGGCACGCACCGTCCTCCGAGTCCCCAGAGATGGAGGTTCGGGGGCTGCAGTGCTCGAGGAAGCGGGCTTCGCGGAACCAAGAATGGCTTCCCGAATCCGCCAAGCTCGGATGTTATGGAAAGCGCTGCATGACATCAGACTCCGAGAGACAGACTTCGGGACCTTGGTGCGGGAGGTGTGGAGTAGACCTCCACTCCCAAACCGAAGGACAGAAGATCTGACCTGGCTGGAAGAGGCCAGAAACTGGCTCTACGCTCGCGACGTGATGATCGAGCAAGACATCACGGTGAATGAAGCAGCACTGGCTGTGGAGACTCACATGCGACGAAGCCTGGCCTCAGGGGACGCGGCGGTGGGAGCGAACACGGATGCGAATAGGAAAGCTCAGCGACTTTACTACGCGAGATTCTGGTCCTCCCCCCCGGGCACGAGACTCCAAGGCCTGAACGAGAGGAATGGGTGGTCCATGCTGAGGGGCCTTCGTACGGGGTCCTTCAGAACAGCGGCGAGGCTGTGGCACCTCATAGGACATGCGGAGTCCAGACATCAGTGCTTCTGCTGCACGACAGCGGGAGCAGACGAGGACGAGGAACATATCCTTTGGGAATGCCGGGCATGGAAGCGCCCTAGAAGGCGGTGGGTAGCTGAGCTAACCATGGCCTTGGGGGAGGAGAGGTGGATACGTTTGTCCAGACCCGAGCGAACGGTAGCGGCGCTGGGAGGTCGCCCGGACGGAGTTCCGGAAGAGACTTCTCGGACGTGTGTCCAAACGACGCTTAGATTCTTGGAGGTAGTCCACAACCAAAGAGTAATCGTCGCGAGGGAGTGGATGAACGCAAATGCCACCGAAGTGGTGAGGAGGAGGTGGGAAGCGGGAAGGATGGAAGGCAGGAGAGGGAGGGCGGAGGGAATGGAGGGCGCACGAGCTCTTCCGGGTCCCCCCCGGGATGGGCATGGGTAACCAGCTCCTCTGTTTCTATTCGTTTGACTTCATCCTGCATGTCCCCTATCTCGCCTACCTCCAGGTGTTTTACACCCTCACCCCCTCTGGGCGTAAGCGGATGATCGACCGGAACACGCTTGGAGGTTTCTTTTCACAAACACGATCAGGGGTAAAGAGGAGGCTTGGACCAGCAGGGCACGCGAGCGTGGCCTGTTGGAGCGGGAGAGAAGAGGACGCATCCTGGGAGAGCGCATGACGCGACCAGGGGATAAGTCGAACTCTTTGCGGGGTGAAGGGCGGGGGTCCCTCTCCTGAGGATACCCCCCTTGGCGCCTTCCCCCCTCTTCCGGTACGGCCGATGGGAGTGAACTCTCCTAGGGCATTCGCTTGGGTGTGGATTCCTCTGCCTTTCCCCTCATTACTTTTTTTACCATAAGGCGGGGGTTTATCACCCAAATGAGTCAAGTCAAGTCAAGTCAAGTTACCATTAACGAGAGGGCATCGTCCCTTGGCTTAAATCATTCAGCAGACGTACAGACTGGATGATGCTTCCGTGCTTTTTCGCAGCGCCAGGGATGCCGTACATGCAACCCCCTCAGGGGGGAGAAGTTTCTCGCTTAGCGGAGTCCGTAGAAAGTTTGCGACTCCAAGTTGCGACTCTTGCCGCATTAATACCGGTAGCGAGCCCGAGTCGCGTCGAAGGGACAGAGTTGGGGCACAGAAGCGATCCCCAACCTAATCCCTTGTTCGCGAGAAGCCAGCAGTGCCCAAGTGTGCCGCCCCGGATGGGGGACCGCAGCGATCCTGGAGAAACAGATGATCGCGCTCCTCCTGGAGGTCAGGCACACGCAACTGCGGACGCTGTACTGCGCCAAAACGGAAGGAATAGGGAATGGTCGAGCGA
Organism: Chitinophagaceae bacterium; assembly: GCA_004322425.1. Lineage (GTDB taxonomy): Bacteria > Bacteroidota > Bacteroidia > Chitinophagales > Chitinophagaceae > VBAS01. Next base: position 5,988 of record SCVJ01000112.1, on the reverse strand, counting down.
TGAGGAGGAGGAAGAGGAGATTGAGGGAAGACGAGTCCGTGATTGTGACATTTTCATGGACGAGGTGGCATGGAGACCGCGTCAGGGAATCTTCGCTCCAGAACCGGTTAACCTGAGAAGAATCCCGATCGGTGCAACGGGGGTCTGGTCCCCTGGGAGGGAGGAAGGAAGACCAGGTCACGCTTTGCTGTCGGAGTATCTGCGCATACGCCTTGTGATGATACTATCTGCAGAGCATGATGCTAAGGTGGATGGCCTAGACTGGGATCTGGTAGCCAGCACCGCTGAGGGAGTCGCCACCGCCGCGCGCGCAGCGAAGGCGAGAGAAAGAGCAGACTTCCGGATGGAGAGAGGCGACCAGATGTGGAAGATAATGATCGAGGAGGAGTGGGGAGTTGCGGATCCTAGGTTCCTGGTCGCTGCCAGAGAAGTGGGGGCAGCATACGCGGAATTTAGGAAGGATGGGAGGATGAGGAAAACGACAGTGTGGCATAACGGTACCCGTGCGCAAGCTGCAAGAGCGGCGAGAACGATGTTCAAGCTGGGTCGCTCGATCGCTGTGCTGGGTAGATCCAGCAGGGACCAGGTGAAGTGGAGAACGTGGTGGGACCTCGGCGGAAGGCTCCATAACTTCGTCTACCTCATGAGCAGTGGAAGGGAAGAGGTCGGGCCGGGAAGGACTCAGGCCGCCCCTGCTCACGTCCCGGTCCATGCTCCGGCGCCAGCCCTTGCACGAGCGCCAGGTCAAGACCCTGCTCGGGACGATGCAGCGAGCGATGACGGGGGTGAGAGGAGGAGGGAGAGGAGAATGATGAAGAGGGTAGTCGAATTGGTGGAAGTGGACGATAACGAGGTGGAAGAGGAGGTAGTAGTGGTGTTACCTGAGAGGGAGAGGGAAGCGCCTAGGAAGGAAGGAGTCCTGAACAGGAGGGAGAGGAGGAACAAAAGGAGGGAAGTGGTCGAGAACGAGGGTGAAGAGGAGGAAGACCAGGACGAGAACCCGCAGGTGAATGTGGTGGAGAACCCGGCCATATTGAACCTAATCTTCCCCCAGCGAGCGACGGAGAGGAGTAAAGCGTCCGTGCAGTCGCATGAAGAAGGGGAGGAGAGCAGGGTCTCTCTGTCTGCGGACTTCGAGGAGGAGGAGCAGGAGGATGAGGCAGAGGAAGAGGAGGTGGAGGCTGAGGAACTGGAGAGCGAAGTAGAAGCCAAGGTGGAAGGGGAAGGGGGGAGAATGAATGGTCTCCCGGACCCGACCACTGATGATGGTGATGCTGAGCTTAAGGAGGATGGAGATGGAGATGGCCCAAATGCCGATGAAGCCGACGAAGAGGAATCGGTCTGGGACAGGAGTCCAGCGGAGCACGTCGCGAGCCCCCAGTGGGAGAGGGAGAGGCTCGAAGTAGACTGGGACCCCTGGATTTCCAAGGAGGAAGGGAAGATATGGCGCATGAGACCGGAGGAGAGGACTGAACAGCAAGCGAGGGTAGCGGAAGGCATCGCGAGGAAGCTAGGACTGAACAGGAGTACAGGCTCCAGCGGAAGCCCAGCACACGATGCGCTTGAAGGTGAAGACAGGGGAGTCGTGGAGAGAGAACCGGAGGAGGAGGAGGAAGGGAACCCAACGGACACGCCCAGAAAAGACACCAGAGGCAGGGAAGCGGGAAACGCCATGAGGGAGACCCCTGCGAAGGTGACGTCTCCTTTCAAGCCCCGTCCCCGCCTGAGGAAGAAGGGTGTGAGTGGGGGGGGGAGAATGGCGACCAGATCGAGTTCGGGTGAGGGAAGAAAGGAGAAGCCCAACTAGGGTCCCCCCGGGTCCGGTAAGCCCAGCCGGAACCCAAGGGAGAAAAAGCGATATGGGGCGAAAGGAGAGAAGGGGGGTGGAGACAAGAAAAGGCGGGATGCGGTGGAGGTTGCAAAGAGTGATAAAGATGCAGTGAGGAGACATCGGAGGAGATTGAGCGGGGAGATGAGCTTCGTGTCCTGGAACGCAAACGGCGTGGAGACGAAGAGAGCAGTGGTTGACAGACTCCTTGGCCGCGCGGATGTGTTAGGCGTTCAAGAAACACACGTGAGGTATGAGATCAGAGCAAGGGGCTTCCACACTGTTGGCTCATGGGGAGGAGAGGACGAGAGAGTAGGGGCCTCCGTGCCCTCGGTGCCGGAACCTGGAGCGCTGAGAGAGCCCGGGGCGCGGCGCCCTAGGAGGACGGAGGAACCAAGGCGAGGAGTGCAGATATGGCTGTCTGCGGACAGATTCGCCCCCCCCACCATCCTGAAAAGGAGAGGGGGGAGTGAAGTGTGGGTTGCGACCAAGGAGGTGGGGACTGGGAGGAAGTGGCTTTTCGGGGTCGTGCACCTGAAGGGGTGCGAGGACCAGGAAGCCCTGCGAGATATCGAGAAATTTGTTGGGAGGAGGGACGAAGTGGACGCTGTAGCGGTCCTAGGAGACTTCAACATCGATCTCCTGGAGGACGAGGCGGTGTGGTTGCAGGGAGGAAGGAATGTGACAGGATGCGAAGAGTCCAAGGGCAGGATGACTGAGTTCTGCAGAAGATCCAGAACATGCCTGATCCGATGGACTGGGGAGGGAGGCACAAGACCGAACCTGAGGAGGGCGAGGAAGCGGGACAGAACATGGATCGATCACATCGCCGTGGGAGTGGAAGCAGAAGCGAGGGCCCACTGCACGCGAATCATCGACGATGCCCGCTACCTGGCCTCAGACCATCTTGCCGTGGAGCTTGTCCTGTCCGCATCGTCTGCTGAGTTACATGAGTTCAGCGGCGCTAAAAGGATTAAGGACGAGGAGATCTCGGAACGGCTCGAGATGATCCAGGAAGGAGCGGTGAGGGTGGTAGCGGAATGCAAGGAAAATGGAGGGGACATCATGGAGGAGTCCCAGGCAATGACGGAGGAGATATTGGGGAGGAAGCTGTCGGAGCCGAGAACGCACAAGGACATCAGGCGGAACAACTGGTGGTTTGCGGGGCCGCTCCAGAAACTGTGGAGATCGGCGGCAATTGCGCAGAGGAGGTGGAGACTTACGAGAGGGAAAGTGAAAGGAGAAGTCGAAGAAAGGAGGAGGACCAAATGGAAGGAGGCTAAACACCTCTTCCTGAAGTCCTTCGCTAAGGAGAGATACGAGAGATATGGGAGGATGATGGAGGACATCTGCCGAAGTAGAAAATCGGACTCGAAGAAGATGTTCAGGGAGATTAGACGCCTGTGGGATCCTGCGGCTCGAGAAAAAGCAAAGGGCCCTACCATATCGGCGGAAGATGGATCTTGGCACCAGGGAGCACAGGCATCTGCCTTGATCGTGGCCGAGCTCGTGAAAGCGATCACAAGGGATAGCGAGATATGGTCGCGGGAGAGGCAAGAAGACCTGAGGGACTTGGAGGCCAAGGAAGAAAGGGAGGCGCAGGGAAGCAGGAGACGAGAAGTGGGGGAAGCCCTGATCCGGGATATATCAGAGATGGAACTGATCGTTGCCACTGAAAGACAGAGGACCAGCAGTGCAGCGGGGCTATCTGGATGGACTCCTGCAGCTCTGAAAACGCTGGTAAGAGTCCCGGAGTGGAGAGAGGCTTGGAGGGGGAAGCTGAATGAGGATGTGAGACTCAGGAAGTTCCCGGAGAGTTGGTCCAAGGTGGCACTGGTGGCTATCCCGAAGACTGCTCCCCCGTCAACGTCGGTGAAAGAGTGGCGAGGCATCGCCTTAACGGAACTCGGGTACCGTACTCTGGCCTCGGTGTTGAACAACAGGCTACGCCAAGCGATGGGCAACATCGGTTGGAAGAGGAAGCACCAGTTCGGCTTCGAGCCTGGGAGGGGGACGGCGATGGCGGTAACCACCCTTGCGGAGGTGTGGGAGAGGAGGAGGTGTAGCGGGATGAGGACGTGGGCTGTGTTTGTGGACATTGCCAAAGCCTACGACTCGGTGGCTGAGGAGACACTCCGTGAAGCTATGGCAGCAGCAGGCTTCAGGGGAGAGACGAGAGAAGCAATCGCCAAACTCTATTACCCGACGATGGTGACGCCGGCGCGGGTGGTAGGTGAGACAGAGGGGACGTGGACGGAAGCGAACCTTGGCGTACGCCAGGGATGCACGCTTGCGCCCGCCCTCTTCAGCTTGGTGGTCGACCTGATCTCGAGAGAGTTGGAGCAACTACCAGAGATAGGGATCCCGGGGTCGGCTGCGAAGATCAATCAGCTATGGTATGCTGATGACGGATGCCTGCTCGCCGCGGATGCAGACACACTTCAACGACTGCTGAACTGTCTTGGACGATGGTTGGAAAGGAGAGGACTCAGACTGAACTCTAAAAAGTGCAAAGTCATGGTGTCCGATCCGGGAGTTGAAGGAGACATTGTCTGGGAGGAGACAACGTTAGAGCGAGTTGAAGCCTTCAAGTACCTTGGAGTAGTCTTCAGCAGCTTCGAGAGTACAGGAGCCACAGGGGGGGCTCGGAGTTGGAGGAAGAAGGACGGGAACCTACGAAATGAGGCAGCCCAGGCGAGAATGAAAGCGACGGTCAAGGTGATTGGCATGCTGTCCAGAGGGGTGTTGAGAAACAAACGTATCGACACTGCAACCAAGAGGATGGCGGCCAAGGCAATCATTGAAGGGACGGCCTTCTATGGAGTCGAGCTGTGGGCAGGGGTGGACGGACAGATCGAGGCACTGGGCAAGAAATTATCAGGTGCCGCGAGAGAGCTGCTGTCCCTCCCGAGATACGGAGGGTCGTGGTTAGCGACTGTCGTCGAAGCGGGTTTCTGCATCCCGCAGCTCGAGGGTAGAGTCAGGCAGCTTACCATGTTGTGGAAGGCGGAGACAGATAGGAACTTGGAAGGCACAGTGCTCCAAGAGCTTGTCCGGGAGGAGCGTAAGGGGTCAGCGAGATACCGGGGACCAACATGGATGTCCGAAGCCTTCGCGTGGATGTGCAAGATGAATATCAATCTGTGGATATGCTCATCGCCGAAGGAGGTGAGGGACGCCGTGGAGTGGAGACTCACCCAGAAGCTTAATGTCGCAGCCCTGGTGGTCGGTAGTGACATTAAGAAGAGAGGTGAAGTACGCTCGGTGAATGGAGACGCGCAGGTGACGTACCTGAGAAGGGTTGGTAGGGTGCAGGCCCTACAGATCCCAGCTGATAACCCGCCTAGGATGGGAACCATCCTGTTGCGGAGGCTGAGGACTGGGGCTTGGTGGCGATCGGGCAGGCTGTGGAGAGCCGCGGGGAAGACAACCAGTAACCATACTTGTCTGTTCTGCGCAGCGGGCGTAGAAGATGAACATCATCTTCTTTGGTCGTGCCCAGCCTGGGAACCGGAGAGGAGGAGGTGGAGAGCGAGCTCGGAAGGGACCATGCCGGGCTTGTGGCAGGGAGAGTCTAATGTCGCGCTTGAGTGGAGAACTACAAGAGTCCTCACATTGTTTGACAAGTGCGGCAGCAAGGAGTCCAGGGAAGCCCTGACTGGAGCGGCCTTGGACTTCCTGGACCGGACGGGGAGGAAGAGGGCGAAGATGGTCACAGAGTGGATGGAGCGAGAAGCTTCGGATGCGATAAAGGCGAAATGGGTGGAGCGGAGAGGAGCGGAGAGGGAGAGGAGGAAAAGACTGGACCGAGAGATGTGGACGTGAGCAGAAGGTATGGTGACTCCGGTAGCGGCTAGTGCTACCGGATAGAGTGGTAAGAGAGTCGAGAGAGTTGGTGAGCGAGTTGCCTGAGCGGACGAGTGTTAGCGGCAGGGTGTCAAACTGCACCCTTTTCGTCGGAGAGAGGACCCACGTTGCTTTTTTGTTCTTTTGCGGGAACGTCTGTCGGCGGGACGGACGTTCTCTGGACCCATCCCGTTGTGGTTGCCTGTTCTTTCCCAGTGGCGAGGAGGACTTCGGGGAGCCGAGGGTAGGGGGTCTGAAGGTCCTGTTCGGTGGGACCAACTTACCTGAGTGGCTAAGCCGAAGCAGACCCAGTT
>SCVJ01000083.1 GCA_004322425.1 Chitinophagaceae bacterium | reverse complement strand
GGAAGTCGCGCACCGCGAAGCCCTCGTCGCCACGGGCCTCGACGAGCATCCGCGCGTGCGTCTTCATCACCGGGACGACGTCGCCGATCGGTGGCGGCGCTGACGGCTGGCGGCCGGCGAAGACGTCGGCCAGGTCGCGGAAGAGCCACGGCTTGCCCAGGCAGCCGCGACCGACGACGACGCCGTCGCAACCGGTGTGCGCCATCATCCGGAGCGCGTCCGTGGCCGCCCAGATGTCGCCGTTGCCGAGCACCGGCACGTGGTCGAGCCGGGACTTCAGCTCCCCGATCGCGTCCCAGTCGGCACGCCCGCTGTAGAACTGCTCGGCCGTACGCGCGTGCAGCGCGACCGCGGCCGCGCCCTCCTCCTGGGCGCGCCGGCCGGCCTCGAGGTAGGTCAGGTGCGCGTCGTCGACGCCCTTGCGCATCTTCACCGTGACGGGCACGTCGCCGGCAGCGCGAACGGCTGAGCGGACCAGGTTGCCGAAGAGCACCGGGTGCGCGGGAAGCGCGGCTCCCCCGCCGCGACGGGTGACCTTCGGGGACGGGCAGCCGACGTTGAGGTCGACGTGGTCGACGCCGTCCTCCTCGACCAGCTTGCGGACGGCGGCACCCACGACGTCGGGGTTGGTCGCGTAGAGCTGGATGCTGCGCACGGTCTCGTCCGGTCCGAAGGACGCGCGCCGGTTCGTGGTCTCGTTGACCTCGAGAAGTGCTCGCGCGGAGACCATCTCGCTGACGTAGAGCCCCGCGCCGTACGACCGGCAGAGCGACCGGAAGGCGGCGTTCGTGACCCCGGCCATCGGGGCGAGGACCACGGGGATCTCGACCTCGAGCGGGCCGATGCGCAGACCCGGCTGCAGCGTCGTCGTCACGTCCACAGCTCCGTGATCGAGACGCCGAGCCCGGCCAGCAGCGAACGCAGCAGCGGCAGCGAGATCCCGATGACGTTGCCCGGGTCGCCGTCGATCCCGTCGACGAACGGCGCCGACCGGCCGTCCAGCGTGAAGGCGCCGGCGACGTGCAGGGGCTCGCCGCTGGCGACGTACGCCGCGACCTCCGCGTCGCTCGGCGACCCGAAGCGGACCGTCGTGGCCGCGACCCCGGTGACGGTGCGGCCGGCCCCGACGTCGATCACGGCGTGGCCCGTGAGCAGGGTGCCGCTCTGCCCCCGCATCCGCTTCCAGCGCTCGGTCGCGTCGGCGGCGTCGCGCGGCTTGCCGAGGATCTCGCCGCCGAGCTCGAGCATCGAGTCGCAGCCGACGACCAGCTCGTCCCCCGACAGCTGCCCGGCGACCGCGACCGCCTTGAGGCGGGCCAGCTCGACGACGAGCGTCGCGGGGTCGGGCGCGGTCACGCCGTCCTCGTCCACCCCGCTGACGACCACGCGCGGGTCGAGCCCGGCGTCGCGCAGCAGGCGCAGCCGGGCCGGCGAGGCGCTGGCGAGTACCAGCGTGCGGGCGGTCACGCCGGTCGAGCCTAGGCGAGGCTGCTGTAGGCGACGACGCCCCGTCGTACGCCGTCGAGGGCCTTGCGCACGGTGCCGCGCAGCTCGGCGCCGCGCGGCGACAGGTCCTCGGCCACCAGCGCGATCTGGCCGAGCAGGTCGAGCACCTGCTTGCACCAGCGCACGAAGTCGCCGGCCGTCAGGTCCGGGTCGTCGCCCAGCACCTGCTCCAGGGTCGCCCCGCCGGCCCAGCGCCAGGTCGCCCACGCGAACCCGGGGTCGGGCCTGCGCAGGAACTCCACCCCCGCCGTGGACTCCACCTGCGACAGCGAGCGCCACAGGCGGTCCATCTCCTGCAGCGCCCCCTGGACGGCTCCCGAGGGGACGAGCGGGTTGGACTCGTCCGCCCGGCGCGCGGAGTAGACCAGGGTCGACACGACCGCGGCGAGCTCGGCCGGTGACAGGTCGTCCCACAGCCCCTGCCGCAGGCTCTCGACGCAGAGCAGGTCGGACTCGCTGTAGACCCGCG
>SCVJ01000212.1 GCA_004322425.1 Chitinophagaceae bacterium | reverse complement strand
CACCAAGAAGGCCGTCAACCAGTGCGAGGACCTGATGGGCATGCGCGACGGCATGGACTCCGTCTTCGGCCTGCACCACCTCGCGCACGCGCACAACGCCGAGGTCGGCAGCGACTCGCTCGCCGGGCAGGACGCGCGCTCCATGCGCGACGCGGCCGCCAAGAAGTGAGCTTCGTCAGGGTCGAGCGGCCGCGCGCGTCGGTCGCGCTGGTCACCCTCGACCGCCCGGAGCGGATGAACGCGATGGCGTTCGACGTCATGGTGCCGCTGCGCGAGGCGCTCGAGGAGGTCGGGCGCACCAATGACGTCCGCGTCGTCGTCCTCACCGGCGCGGGCCGGGCGTTCTGCGCGGGCGCCGACCTGGTCGACGCGGGGTTCCCGCCGAACATCGACGGTCTCGCGCTTCCCTCGATCGCCCGCCGCTCGATGCAGCTGCTCGAGGACGTCGTCACGACCGTACGAGGGATGCCGCAGCCGGTCATCGCTGCCGTGAACGGGCCGGCGATCGGGGGCGGGTTCTGCCTGGCGCTCGCCGCCGACATCCGGCTCGCGTCCACCGCCGCCTACTTCCGCGCCGCCGGCATCAACAACGGGCTGACCGCCTCGGAGCTGGGCCTGTCCTGGCTGCTGCCGCGGGCGATCGGCAGCTCGCGGGCCGCCGAGGTGCTGCTCACCGGCCGGGACGTCTCGGCCGAGGAGGCGTCGTCGTACGGCCTGGTGTCGAGAGTGGTCGACCGGGACGAGCTGCTGGCGGAGTGCTACGAGCTGGCCGACCGCATCGCGGCCTTCAGCCACGTCGGGGTGCAGCTGACCAAGCAGACGCTGCGCTCCGGGCAGGAATCCGGCTTCGCCGCGCACATGGAGCACGAGGGCCTGGCGCAGCTCTACGTCCGGCTGCTCACCAAGAACTTCGAGGAGGCGATCACCGCGCGCAGGCAGGACCGCGCAGCGGTGTTCACCGACTGACGCTCACGCCCGACCTCGACCGGCGCCCTTTGCTGATCATCCGCAGGATCCCCGTCCACAGAGCCCCGGCGAGCCGGATACGACGGCGATGCTGCGGATGATCAGCGAGGCGTGACGGGCAGGGTGCAGGCGGCGTCCAGGCCGAAGACGTGGTTGAGCCGGCCGAAGGCCAGCCAGGAGCCGAGGCACATCGTCAGCT
>SCVJ01000211.1 GCA_004322425.1 Chitinophagaceae bacterium | reverse complement strand
AGTGCGCGTCGAACTTGGGAGGGAAGAGTTGCCATCGGAGTCCTCCGGGGGGAAAAGCGACGGCCGGAGAGGCTATTTTTCTCGCGATGGTCTGGAGCAGAAGCTTCGCGCAAATCCAGGTGTAGATCGTTTCGGGGCGAAAGTTGGGAAGGCGGTCGAGCTCCTCAAGCGACTTCGAACGTTTGAACTCAAGCTCCACCTGCCATCGTGCGCGGTACAGCTCAAGAATCTTCGCAGCGCTCAGCTCATTCCTGACGGTCGTGAAGACGACGACGTATTCGGCGGCATGAAGCGTGTCTGCGTCGCAATCGCCACCGGCGTCGCGAACGGCGCGGCGGCGCGCCTCTGCGACCTTGTCCGCAGGCACCCGGAGCCAGCAGAGTCGCCCGGTGATGCGCTTGTCGCCGGCGTGAACGACGGCGGGGAGTTGGTGCTCTTTCTCGCGTTCGAAGGTGCCGTACAAACGTGCCATCACGTCGATTCGGTTTCCCATCTTGTCGTACACGGGAAGCGTCCCGCGGTTGTAGCGGACGACGACATGGCCGCCTCGCGAACGGATCGACTCGACACCGCCGGGATTCGCGTACGCACGGTCGAGGAGCCACAGCTCGCCAGGCTCGGCGCGAAAGCGTCGCGCCGTCTCGCCGCCGTGCTCATCGGTAACTTCAATGTGGCGGGGCGTCAGGTCTGCGAGCCGCAGCGCATAATGTACGCGCGCTGTCGTCCCCTTCGCTCCCGGATTTTGCACCGTCGTCGCGTCGCCCCCAATCACCTCGAAGCCGCCCCACCTTTCACGAGAAAAGGCGGACGTGGCGACCATCTCGCGCAAGAGAGCCGCAACGTAGGGACCCAAGCGCTTCATCCAACCGTGCACGGCAACCCAACTCACTGCGACGACCCCAGATGCTGCCGCGAGAGCGGCGGTCGCCCGAAGCGACACCCCCACTCCCGCGTGATGCAGCACGAGCCGCAGTGCATCGCGGATGTCGGTGACTTTGGCATTCAACTGAGCGCGTTGCACCCGAACGACCTTCATCTCATCGGCGATCTCCCGCCAATTGGCAGGAAGCTGCGCCTCGACCATGTCCCAGTCCGTAGTTGCCGAGCGGTTCGTCATGGCCCCAGGTCTTGGACGATTCACGAAACTTGGCCAAGTTCTCGCTTAACACCTATGC
>SCVJ01000210.1 GCA_004322425.1 Chitinophagaceae bacterium | reverse complement strand
GCAAGGGATGGATCAGCAGCAAGGCGTCCATGCGGTCGTCTTCCCAGCGCCCTTGCATCCGCTTCAGCATCGGCTCCGGCCCGTCGCGCCACAGTCCGTCGCCATTCACCACGAAGAACGGCCGGTCGCCCAGCAGCGGCAGGGCATTGCGGACACTGCCGCCGGTCTCCAGCAGGCGGTCCTCGACGATGATCTGCGCCCTGTCGCCGACACGGTCGGCGATCTGCTGACCGAGATGATGGACATTGACCACGATGTTGGTGACGCCGTGGGCGATCAGCCGGTCCATGGTGCGCTCGAGCATCGACCGGCCGGCCACCGGGATCAGCGGCTTGGGCATGCTGTCGGTGAAGGGCCGCATGCGATCGCCGCGGCCGGCAGCCAGGATCATCGCCGTGTCGATCATGCGGAACCCATGCGGCGTAAATCCGGCGGCAGGAGGCGGTCGACCCAGGCGCTGAGGGGCCGCAGCGCGTCGTGCCGCAGGGCCCGCTCGAACATGCGCCAGACCCGTGGCAGGTGCGGCAGGTAGTCCGGCTTGCCGTCGCGCTTCAGCAGGCGGACGAACAGACCGATGATACGCGCATGGCGTTGCGCGGCCATCAGGGCAAAGCCGCAGGCGAAATCCTTGGCGTCGAGACCGGTTTCGGCGACATAGCGGCCGAAGCACTGGCTATGCACGGCAGGCGGCACGTCACGGCGCGCGTCCTCGATCAGGGAGACGAGGTCGTAGGAGGGATGGCCCTGCTGGGCATCCTGGAAATCGAGCACGCCGCAGGCACGAACGCCGGGACGCATGGGCAGCCATAGGAGATTGTCCTTGTGGAAGTCGCGCAGCAGCAGGGTGTCGGGTGTCGAGGGCATGTCGGCGAGGCAGGCGCGCCAGGCGGCGCGATAGGCGATCGTCTCCGCCTCGGATGTGGGCCGACCGGTGGCGGCGGGCAAGTACCATTCCGGCAGC
>SCVJ01000209.1 GCA_004322425.1 Chitinophagaceae bacterium | reverse complement strand
CCGGACCGGCTCCGGGTCGTCAGCGACGCGGAGCAGAACCTGCGGATCAACGTCGCCACCGGCGCCACGACCGTCGACGGCTCGCTGGCCTACGCCGCTGGTGACGTCGCCGCGGGGAGCAACCCCGGGGTCGCTGCCGCGGCGTACACCAACAGCGTCGCCGGCACGACGACCACGACGCTGTACGACATCGACACGACGCGGGACGCCCTCGTGAGGCAGGCCCCGCCGAACGACGGCGTCCTCAACACGGTCGGCTCCCTCGGCATCGGCGACGTCACCGCGGTCGCCGGCTTCGACATCGGTGCCGACGGCAACCGGGCGTACGCCTCGCTCGTCACGGCGAGCGGAACCGGCTTCTACACGGTCGATCTCAGCACCGGTGCCGCCACGCTGGTCGCGGCGGCGGGCCGGGCGAGCCTCGAGGACGTCGCCGTGGCCACGCCGCGCGTCGGTGTCTCGTCGGTCTCTGCGGCCGAGGGGTCCACGGCGACCCTGACCGTGACGCGCACCGGCGACGTCGCCGATGCGCTGACGGTCGACTACGCGACCGCTGCCGGCACCGCGGAGGAGGGAGTCGACTTCACGCGCACCACGGGCACGCTGAGCTTCGCCGCCGGCGAGACGAGCAGGACGGTCTCGGTCCCGACCGCGGACGACGGCTTCGTCGAGGGGGCCGAGACGTTCACGGTGGTCCTCAGCAACGCCTCGGCCGGCACGGTCTTCACGACGCGCACGGCCACCGTGACGCTCACCGACGACGAGGACGGGACGGCGTACGGCCTCACCACCGCGAACGAGATCGTCACCTTCTCGGTCAGCTCCCCGGGCACCGTCTCGGCGACGCGCGCCGTGACCGGCCTGCAGGCCGGTGAGGACCTCGTCGGCATCGACATGCGCCCGGCCACGGGCGAGCTCTACGCCGTCGGCAGCACCAGCCGCCTCTACGTGATCGACCCCGCGACGGGCGCCGCGACCCAGCGCGGCGGCGTCCTCACGACCGCCCTGAGCGGCACCGCCTTCGGGG
>SCVJ01000208.1 GCA_004322425.1 Chitinophagaceae bacterium | reverse complement strand
CGGCGCCCGCCGGGTGCGGCTCGACGTCGACCGGTCGCAGGTCGAGGGCACCCGCGGCAGCGACGACGGGGACCACGTCGACCGGGTCGTCGACGCCGCCCGCGAGCGCGACATCGAGGTGCTGGCCCTGCTGGCCTGCACCCCGGCGTGGGCCCGGCCGGCCGCCCTCCGCGACGCCGGCACCGATGCCGACGACCGCGAGGACAACGTCGGCCTGCTCCGCCGGGACGTCGCGCCCGAGCCGGCGTTCCACCGGCTGCGCGCGCTGCTCGGATGAGCACCTCCTGCTCCGGAGGTCCTTCCGGTGCCACACTGCCGCCGATGCGCCGAGCCCTGGTCCTGACGCTGCGGGTGACAGCCGTCCTGGCGCTGGTCGTCGCGGTCTGGACCGCCGTCGCGATGGTGACCGTGCGCGACGAGCTCGCGCGGGCGCGGGACGCCCTGGAGGCGGCACGGGACGCCTCGAGCACGGCTGACGCGCAGGTCCGGCTGACCGACGCCGAGAGCGAGCTCCGCGTGGCGACCGGCCGGCTGGACCAGCCCGGCCCGGCCGTCGCGGCTCGCCTCCCCGTGGTCGGCCGGACGGTCGCCGCTGTCCGGCGCACCGCGACCGCGGCCCTCTCCGTGACGGAGGGCGGTCGCCGGGTGCTCTCCGCCGTGGACGGCGGGGGGCCGCTGCTGGCCGACGGGCGGATGGACACCGAGCGGCTGCTCGCGGTCCAGCAGGAGCTCGAGCGAGCTGCAGCGCGGACCGAGGGGCCCGTGGCGGCCTTGCTGGACCAGCCGCTCGGCCTGGTCCCCGGCCTGGTCGCCGACCCGGTGCGCGGCGCCCAGCGCGAGCTGGACGGGATGCCGGACGACCTGGCCTCGGCGGCAGCGGGGCTGAGGGGGGTACGCGACGTCCTCGGTGCCGAGCGGGCCCAGACGCTACTGATCCTGCTGGAGAACAACGCCGAGCTCCGCGGGACGGGCGGCATCGTGACCGTCTTCGCCCGCGCCACGGTGCGCGACGGGAAGCTGGACGTGCGCGCGTTCGAGGACGTCGAGGACGTCGCCGAC
>SCVJ01000207.1 GCA_004322425.1 Chitinophagaceae bacterium | reverse complement strand
CTGCCCTGTCGAGGGACACGACAGGCGCGAGCCGGGCACGGAACTGCGACGGGGACACCCCGGCGAGCGCCGGCCAGCCGAGCGAGACGAGACGGTCGACCTGCTGGTGCAGGTCCGCGACGACAGCGACGGGCATGGCAGACCTTTCGACGACGACCGCTCGTCAACGCCGCGACGCCGCTGTCAGTTCCCGGCCGCTCGCGCGATGTACGGAGCCAGCTCGATCTTGGCCACCACCCCGCGGTGCACCTCGTCCGGGCCGTCGGCGATGCGCAGCGCGCGGGCGACCAGCCACGCCGGCCCGAGCGGGAAGTCCTGCGACAGGCCCGCGCCACCGTGCAGCTGGATCGCCAGGTCGACGACCGACTGCGCCATGTTCGGCACGACCACCTTGATCTGGCTGATGGCGGACAGCGCCCCGAGCAGCCCCTCGGTGTCGAGCAGCCAGGCGGCGTGCAGCACGAGCAGGCGCGACTGCTGGATCGCCATCCGCGCGTCGGCGATCCGCTCCCTGTTGCCGCCGAGGTTCGCGATCGGCTTGCCGAAGGCCGTCCGCGAGACCGCACGCTCGCAGGCGAGCTCGAGCGCCTTCTCGGCAAGCCCGATCGCGCGCATGCAGTGGTGGATCCGCCCTGGCCCCAGGCGTCCCTGCGCGATGGCGAAGGCGCCGCCCGGCTGGCCGACGACGTTGGACAGCGGCACCCGCACGTCCTCGAAGCGGACCTGGCCGTGCCCGCCGGGGGCGTCGTACCAGCCCATCGTCTGCAGCATGCGCTCGACAGTCACCCCGGGCGTCGACCGCGGCACCAGCACGATCGAGTGGCGCGAGTGCCGCGGCGCCGAAGGGTCCGTCACCCCCATCACCACGAGCAGCTCGCAGTCCGGATGACCGACGCCGGTGCTCCACCACTTCACGCCGTTGATGACGACCTCGTCGCTGTCGACGACCGCCGTGCGCTCCATGTTGGTCGCGTCGGAG
>SCVJ01000206.1 GCA_004322425.1 Chitinophagaceae bacterium | reverse complement strand
GCGAGGTCGAGGTGCTCGCCGCCCAGGGCGTCCTCGAGGTCACCCTGCTCGGCCAGAACGTCAACAGCTACGGCCGCTCGTTCGGCGACCGGGACGCGTTCGGCAAGCTGCTGCGCGCGGTCGGTGCCGTCGACGGCATCGAGCGGGTCCGCTTCACCAGCCCGCACCCGCGCGACTTCACCGACGACGTCATCTCCGCCATGGCGGAGACGCCCGCCGTCTGCCCCAGCCTGCACATGCCGCTGCAGTCCGGTTCCGACGCGGTCCTCAAGGCGATGCGCCGCAGCTACCGCAGCGAGCGCTTCCTCGGCATCCTCGCCCGGGTCCGTGAGCAGATCCCGGACGCGGCCATCACCACCGACGTCATCGTCGGCTTCCCGGGCGAGACCGACGCGGACTTCGAGGACACGCTCCGGGTGGTCGAGGCCAGCCGGTTCGCCGGCGCCTTCACCTTCCAGTACTCCCAGCGCCCCGGGACACCCGCTGCTGACCTCCCCCCGCTCCCCAAGGAGGTCGTGCAGGAGCGGTACGAGCGGCTCGTCGAGCTGCAGGACCGGATCTCGTACGAGGGGATGCAGTCCCAGGTCGGCCGGACCGTCGAGGTCCTGGTCAGCTCGGGGGAGGGGCGCAAAGACACCGGCGACCGCCTCACCGGCCGCGCGCGCGACAACCGGCTGGTGCACCTCGCGGGGGCGGCGGGCGTGCGCCCCGGCGACGTGGTCGAGACCGTCGTGACCCGGGCCGGACCCCACTACCTGGTCGCCGACGGCGCGCTGCTGTCCCACCGGCGGACCGCCGCGGGCGACGCGACGGAGGCGGGCCGGACGCCGAGCACGCCCGGCGTGAGCCTCGGGATGCCGTCGATCGGCCTCCCCGCGCCGCTGCCCGCGGCGCCCGCCTGCGGCTGACCCGACGCGCGACACCGGCTGGGGTGTTCCCACGGGACGCCTGGACGTGATGGACTGCGCCAGATCGGTTCCCGAGGCCCGGAGGTCCGTCGCATGCCCATCCAGGACGACGCCGCTGCTGCGCGCCGGGCCGTGCAGGACCTGAAGGCGGCGATCGACACCCTGACGCGGCACTACTCCGACACGGTCGACGTCCGCCGGCTCAAGGCCGACGTCGCGCGCCTGGACGAGGACGTCGACCTGCTCTGCGGCACCGCCCAGCCGCGCAGCGCCGCCGAGCGCCCTCCTCTCG
>SCVJ01000205.1 GCA_004322425.1 Chitinophagaceae bacterium | reverse complement strand
GGAGAAGCGCGGCGGCGGTGGCGGCGAGGATCAGCGTCGGGCGGTTGGTCATGACAAGCTCCTGTGGCGGTTTGCGATTTTTATAGCGGCGGACGCGGACCGCGCGGTGACGCCGGTCACAGTCACGGCCCCTCCGACCAGCGGCCATTTTCGTCCTGTTTCCAGAAGCGGTTGTCGACATCGTCGCGCGCGGCGAGCGCGCGCCACAGCGCGCGGGCATCGTCGATGCGGCTGTTGTCGAAGAGCAGGAAGACGCGCGCGAAACCGAGCGCCTCCTCGCGCCATTCGCCATCGGCGAGCACGAGATGCGTCGCGCCATTTGGGGGTGGTGCGGCGAGCGTGCCCGCGATCAGGATCGGCTCGATCGCCTCGTCGGGCGAACCGGCGGCACCGTGCGGCAGGAAGCTCGCGGGCTGGAGCGTCCACAACGCCTCGTCGATCGCCTGGCGCTGCATCGCGGGACCCGCGACGACCAGCAGGCGGTCGCCGTTGCCCAATATGCGCGACGCGAGCGCGGGGAGCACCCGTTCGACGGGGTCGCGGGTCAGCCGGTAAAAGTCGACGCGCGCCATGCTCCCCCCTCTTGTCTTTTCTGGCCCCGCTTATCCTTCGAAATTGTCGGCGATGAAGCGGTCGAGCAGGCGCACGCCATAGCCGGTCGCGCCCTTGGCGTAGACCGGGCCGTCCTTGTCGTGCCACGCCATGCCAGCGATATCGAGATGCGCCCATTTGACGCCCTCATCGACGAAGCGCTTGATGAACTGCGCCGCGGTGATCGAGCCGCCCTCGCGCGGGCCGATGTTCTTCATGTCGGCGATCGGGCTGTCGATCAGCTTGTCATAGGCGGCAGACAGCGGGAAACGCCACAGCTTGTTGTTGCTGGCTTCGCCCGCGGCGATCAGCTGGTCGGCGAGGCCATCGTCGTTGGCGAAGATGCCGGCATATTCATGGCCGAGCGAGATCACCATCGCGCCGGTCAGCGTCGCGAGATCGACGATCACCGCGGGGTCATAGATTTTTTGCGCCCAGGTAACGGCATCGCACAGCACAAGCCGCCCCTCGGCGTC
>SCVJ01000204.1 GCA_004322425.1 Chitinophagaceae bacterium | reverse complement strand
CCCCGGAGCACCTCCGGCAGGTCGTCGAGCGGGTGCGCGGCCGCGAGGTCGTCGCCCGTACGCCGGTCGTCGAGCCGTCCGCGGCGTCGCTCTACTCCGCCGTGCCGTTCCGGCAGGACGCCGGCGTGCTGATGATCGGCGAGCGCACCAACACCAACGGCTCCAAGGCCTTCCGCGAGGCGATGATCGCCGGCGACTGGGAGAAGGTCGTCGACATCGGGCGCGAGGCCGTGCGCGAGGGCGCGCACCTGATCGACCTCTGCGTCGACTACGTCGGGCGTGACGGCGCGATCGACATGCGCGACGCCGCGTCGCGGCTGGCCACGGCGTCGACCCTGCCGATCATGCTCGACTCCACCGAGCCGCCGGTGATCGAGGCCGGGCTCGAGTGCCTGGGCGGGCGCGCGGTCATCAACTCGGTCAACTTCGAGGACGGCGAGGGTCCGGAGAGCCGCTTCGCGCGCATCATGCCGATCGTGCGCGAGCACGGTGCCGCCGTCGTCGCGCTGACCATCGACGAGGAGGGCCAGGCCCGCACCGCCGAGTGGAAGATGCGCGTCGCGGAGCGACTGATCGCCACGCTGACCGGCGAGTGGGGGATGCGACCCAGCGACATCCTGGTCGACTTCCTGACCTTCACCCTCGGCACCGGCCAGGAGGAGTCGCGGCGCGACGGCATCGAGACCATCGAGGCGATCCGGCTGCTGAAGGAGCGGCACCCGGAGGTCGGCACGACGCTCGGCCTGTCGAACATCTCCTTCGGCCTCAAGCCGGCCGCGCGGGTCGTGCTGAACTCGGTCTTCCTGCACGAGTGCCAGCAGGCCGGCCTGTCCAGCGCGATCGTGCACGCCAGCAAGATCCTGCCGATGAACCGGATCCCGGACGACCAGCGCGAGGTCGCCCTCGACCTGGTCCACGACCGGCGCCGGGAGGGCTACGACCCGCTGACCGCGTTCCTCGACCTGTTCGAGAACGTCGAGGAGGGCGCCGGTCCGGGGTCGCGCCTGGACGCCCTGATGGCGCTGCCTCTCGACGAGCGGCTGAAGCGCCGGATCATCGACGGCGAGAAGAACGGCCTGGAG
>SCVJ01000203.1 GCA_004322425.1 Chitinophagaceae bacterium | reverse complement strand
CGAGCGCTCGGCAGCCGAACTCGCCGGGGCGCAGCGCGCCGATGGACAAGGCCAGGGCCGCGGAAAAACAGGCGCAGCGCGCAGTTTCGGCTGGATGTTCGAGCATCTTGGCGTGCGGTTGATCGGCCTCACCGCGGCCATGGACAATCTGCGGTCGGCACGCGTCATCGAGGCCGCCGGATTCCTGTCGCAGGGCGAAAGACGGAGCGTCCGACCCGACGGATCGATACGCGTGTCACGCTATTGGGAACTCGCGCGCGAACAATGGCGAAGCCGCGGGCAAACCGGCGCTTGACCCGGCGCGGCTGACGGCTTCGAGGAGGTCGGCGGCTCGGTTATCACACGACAACGGGATTCGGGGGATCGGCATGACGGGACGGGACACGCGGACGCGAGGCGGTTTGCTGGCCTCCAGCCGCACACGGCCGGCGATCGCGGCGACGATCGCGGTCGGCGGCTTGCTCGCCATGGGGTGGTATATCGTCAGCGACCGGCAGGAGCCGCAGGCCGCAGCACCGCTCACGATCGATACCGTCGTCACGGCGCCTGCGGTCCTCACCGGCGGCACGTTCAAGCTTCCCGACGGCAGCGGCGTCACGCTGACCGACGGCGCGGTTCTGGAAAACAAGTTCGACGACGGGCAACGCCGCGTCATTCTCTTCGGCGGTCACGCCCGCTTCGACGTCGCGCACGACGCGGGGCGCCCCTTCATCGTCCTCGGTGCCGGCTCGAGAACCACCGCGCTCGGCACGATCTTCGAGGTCGATCTTCGCCGCAGCCGCCCGCGCGTGTCGCTAATCGAAGGGGTGATCGAGGTCGCCTCGCGCAATTCCGACCGCAGCGTCCGTCTGCGGCCGGGCGAGACCGCCGAGGTCGTCACCTCCGACGTCCGGATCCTGCCCTCGATGCGGTCCGCGGCCGGCCCGGTCGCGATCGACGCAGACAGGATGCCGCTCGGCGATGTCGTCGCCCGCGCCAATACCGTGAACGCCGTGAAAATCCGCCTCACCGAACCCGCGCTCGAAGCGATCGAGGTCAGTGGCCGTTTCGATCTTGCCGACCCCGCCGCGCTGGCGCGTGCACTCGCCGCGAAACTCGATCTCGGGGTCGAGATACGCGCCGATGCGATCATCATCGGACCCGCACCCAAAAAACCGG
>SCVJ01000132.1 GCA_004322425.1 Chitinophagaceae bacterium | reverse complement strand
AGGAAGACGCCGTCGGCCCCCGCCGCCACCGCGGCTTTCGCGATCAGCGGCACACCGTCGCGACGCCCGCCGGTCGAGGTGACGCCGTTGCGGCTGTCGGCGCCAGGCAGCTGCACGGCGTGTGTCGCGTCGATCGTCACCGGGACGCCCAGCTTCTTCATCTCGGCCATACCCAGCATGTCCACGACCAGATTGTTGTAGCCGAAGGACGATCCACGCTCACAAAGCAGCGTGAATTCCGCATCTTCCGTCGCTTCCTTGATCTTGGAAACGATGTTCGCGCAATCCCAGGGCGCCAGGAACTGCGCCTTCTTCACATGCAGCCAGCCGTCGGCCGCCCGCGTCGCGCGCGCCGCGGCGACGACCAGGTCGGTCTGCCGAACCAGAAAGGCCGGAATCTGCACAAGGTCAGCCACGGCGGCCACCGGCTCGGCCTGCGCCGGTTCGTGCAGGTCGGTGGCGATCGGCACGTTCACCTCGGCCTTGACCCGCGCCAGAGTCTTCAGGCCGGCCTCAAGCCCCGGGCCGCGATAACTCTTGATCGAAGAGCGATTGGCCTTGTCGAAGCTGGCCTTGAAAACGAACGGAAGGTCCAGGCGCTGGCAGATCGCCTTCAGCGTCTGCGCCGTTTCGATCGCCAGGGCGTCGTCCTCCAGGACGTTCAATCCCGCGATCACCAGCAAAGGTTGGCCCGCGCCCACCTTCAAACCCCAACGATCCATCTTCAGGACGGCCATGTCGCTCCTCGACCTTGCGCCAAGCTTGCAGGCGCTCCGCTAAGTGGCCCGACGCGCCATCAGCGACAAGACGATTTCCTTGAATGAGCGGCGTCCGATGCCGGGCCTTGCGCGTATAACAATTGCAAAACAGGGATCGCCCTCACCTCATGAGCCTCGCCCAAGACACGACCGTCGCCGGCCGGCCGCGCATGATCGGCGCGTCGCCCGCCTTCCGCGCCATCGTCCACGCGCTTTCCAAGGCTTGGCGGATCGGGTCGCTCAGCTTCGTCACGCCGCGGGGCGAAACCGTACGATTGGACGGCGACAGGCCCGGCCCCCACGTCCGGATGATCGTGCGCGACTACCGCTCCATGCGTCGGGTGCTGACCTCGGGCGACATCGGTTTTGCCGAAGGCTACCTCGCCGGCGAATGGGACAGCCCGGACCTGGCCGGTCTGCTCCAGGCCTTCTGTCTCAACTTCGACGAGATGAAGGACATGACGCTGGGCAACCCGCTGACGCGCGTCGTCCAGAGGCTCGCCCACGCCCTGCGCGGCAACAGCCGGGCCGGATCACGGCGCAACATCCATCTGCATTACGACCTGGGCAACGATTTCTATTCCGCCTGGCTCGACC
>SCVJ01000123.1 GCA_004322425.1 Chitinophagaceae bacterium | reverse complement strand
CACGGGCGTAAGCGCGGCGGATCGAGTTGCCGTCCGCGTGGGCAAGTTTGCGTTCGATGGCATCGGGGTTCCAGATGCCCATCTCGTTGAGCAAGGTGGCGGCCATGGCGCGAAAGCCGTGACCGGTCATCTGATCCTTGCTGAAACCCAACCGGCGTAATGCGGCGTTGATCGTGTTGTCCGACATAGGGCGGTCGAGCGCCCGCAGCGACGGAAACAGGAAAGCGCTGTAGCGGGCGTCGTGTTCGATTTCACCGATGATCGCCAAGGCCTGCCGTGAAAGCGGCACCGCGTGAGGGCGGCGCATTTTCATCTTGTGGTCGGGGATCGTCCAGACCGCCTTGTCGAAATCAAACTCGCTCCATTCCGCCCAGCGCAGCTCGCCAGGGCGGACGAACAGGTGGGGCAGCAGGCGCAGCGCGATCCGGGTCAGATCGTTGCCGTCGTAGTCCTCGACCGCACGAAGCAGTCCGCCTGCTTCCGTTGGGGTCGTGATCGCAGCGCAGTGAGTGGTGCGCGGGGTGACGAGCGCACCGCGCAGGTCCGAGCAGATGTCCCGCTCGGCCCGTGCCGTGGCGATGGCATAGCGGAACACTTGGCTGCACGTGCTGCGGATCCGATTAGCGGTGTCGTACCGCTTCGACGCCTCGACCTTCTTGAGAACAAGCAGCAATTCGTGGGCGGTGATTTCGGAAATCGGACGTTTACCCAAGGCCGGGTAGGTTTGCGCCAGCAACCAGCGGGCTTTCTTGAGGGTAATGGCGGCGAGACCTTCCTTCTCGATCTTCTCAAGCCATTCCTCCGCCACAGCCTGGAACGTGTTGGTGGCAGCGATCGATTTGGCGATCTTGTCCAGCTTGGCTTGTTCAAGCGGATCAAGCCCCTTGGCGAGCTTGCGGCGCGCTTCGAGCAGTAGCTCGCGCGCATCGCCCAGCAGAATCTCCGGCCAGCGCCCGAACGACAAGGTCCGTTGCTGTCCGCCGAAGCGGTAGTTCATTCGCCAGTATCGGATGCCGGTGGTTTTCA
>SCVJ01000133.1 GCA_004322425.1 Chitinophagaceae bacterium | reverse complement strand
AGACGACACGGCACTACCCGGGCGCACCGGTACCAGCGGTCGACGCGCTGGACCTGGAGATCGGCGACGGCGAGTTCCTCGTGCTGGTGGGGCCTTCGGGCTGCGGCAAGTCCACCTCGCTGCGCATGCTGGCCGGCCTCGAGCCGGTCGACCGCGGGTCGATCCGGATCGGGGACAGGGACGTCACGGACGTCGACCCCAACGCCCGGGACATCGCGATGGTCTTCCAGACCTACGCGCTCTACCCGCACATGACCGTCGGGGAGAACATGGGCTTCGCCCTCAAGATCGCGGGGCGCCCCAAGGAGGAGATCCGGACGCGCGTGCAGGAGGCGGCGACGATCCTCGACCTGACGGACTACCTCGATCGCAAGCCCAAGGCGCTGTCGGGCGGTCAGCGGCAGCGTGTCGCCATGGGGCGTGCGATCGTCCGGAACCCGCAGGTGTTCTGCATGGACGAGCCGCTCTCCAACCTCGACGCGAAGCTGCGCGTCGCGACGCGGACCCAGATCGCCTCGCTGCAGCGGCGTCTCGGCACGACGACGGTGTACGTGACGCACGACCAGGTCGAGGCGATGACGATGGGTGACCGCGTGGCGGTGCTGAAGGCCGGCGTGCTCCAGCAGGTGGACAGCCCGCGGCACATGTACGACAACCCTGCCAACCGGTTCGTCGCCGGGTTCATCGGGTCGCCGGCGATGAACCTGTTCGAGGTGCCGCTGAACGGCGGCAGCCCGGCCCTGGGCGGCTACGGCTTCCCGGTCCCGCGCGAGGCCGCGCAGGCGCTCTCCGGCAACCAGATCACCATCGGGATCCGGCCCGAGGACCTGCGGATGCGAAGTGAGGGCGAGGACGGCATCCCGGCCGAGGTGATCCTGGTGGAGGAGCTCGGCTCGGACGCGTTCGTGCACGCCAGCGCGCAGTCCGGCGGCGACGAGCTGATCCTCATCGCGCGGGTCGACCCGAGGACGCCGCCGGGCAAGGGAGAGCAGATCCGGCTCGCGCCGACCGGAGACGTCCACCTGTTCGACCCGCAGACCGGCGATCGACTCACCCGCTGACGCCCGTGCCGGCGTTCAGCTCCGGACCGAGGGCATGCGCCCCTCCCAGGGCGTGCTGAGGACCACGGTGGTCCGGGTCGACACCCCTGCGGCGGCCCGGATGTCCTGGAGCAGCTGCTCGAGCTCGGCGGGTCCGGCGACGCGCACCTGCAGGATGTAGCTCTCCTCCCCCGCGACGCTGTGGCAGGCCTCGATCGCGGGCAGGTGGCGCAACCGGTCGGGTGCGTCGTCCGGGGCGGCCGGGTCGATCGGCTG
>SCVJ01000022.1 GCA_004322425.1 Chitinophagaceae bacterium | reverse complement strand
CTTGAACGTTGTGACTGAATTGATATTTGTGATATATTAATTGTGTAGTTAGTCGTAGGTGTAATTGTGAACTCCAAATAATCATTCAAATCAATAGAAGAATTTTGAGAAAAAGATCTTGAATTAAACCTATCAGCATTGCCTTCAGCTATCAACCCCGTTCCACGAGTAATGTTTGATGGATTTACAACGCTTGCATGAGATGAATTAGAGTTGGCAGAGGATTCATTTCCACTTAGTCCTGCAAAATCGAATGTAACAATTGCTGTTTGTGAAAAAGAAAAATTTAGAATACAAATAAAATGTATAATTAAAAATAGTCTCATAGCTATCCCTTTTTAGGGTTTTAGCTACAATCTTTCTTAACCTCTTTTAATGAAAACAAAAAGCTACAATCAGATTCTAATCAAAAAAATTTACTGGCTTGAAAATCGGACAACTAAAGTAAGGTTATTTTTAAACTTTGCGAAAATGATTTTATGCCAAGTTATTATAAATAAGGTGCAGTAAAACTATTTTTTACCAATTTTAATTCAGTTGGTTGCCCCGCAAATACAAGCTCGCCACCGTCCTCTCCTCCTCCAGGACCTAATTCGATTACCCAATCGGCACTTCGTATTACATCGAGGTTATGCTCAATGACAATAACTGAATGCCCTTGTTCGATTAATGCGTTAAAAGAGGTTAACAATTTTTTAATGTCGTGAAAATGAAGTCCAGTTGTTGGTTCGTCGAAAATAAAAAGTTGCTTAGCAGCATTTTTACTTTTACCCAAAAATGAAGCCAACTTCACTCGTTGTGCTTCTCCTCCTGAAAGAGTATTGGAAGATTGTCCCAATTTAATATATCCTAGACCTACTTCGTTCAAAGGATTTATTGCTTTAACAATCGCCGGCTCCTCATAAAAAAAAGCGATGGCTTCTTCTACACTCAACTCTAAAACATCGAAAATATTTTTACCTCGATAAGTTACTTCTAGTACTTCTTCTTTAAATCTTTTACCGTCACATTGTTCGCAGATTAAATGAACATCCGCCAAAAATTGCATTTCAACTACTTGTTCCCCTTCTCCTTTACAAGTATCACAGCGTCCACCATCAACGTTGAATGAAAAATGTTTAGGTTGAAATCCACGCATTTTACTGAGAGGCTGTTTCGAAAATAATTCTCTAATCTCATCGTATGCTTTAATGTAAGTAACAGGATTACTTCTTGAGGATTTGCCAATCGGACTTTGACTTACCATATCAATGCCTGAAATAAAATCAATGTCACCACTAATTTTTTTATGCTTCCCTACTTTTTCGGAACACTCTCCTTTGAGTTTTTGAAGTGAATGAAAGAGAATTTGTTTAACTAAACTTGTCTTACCACTACCACTTACTCCCGTTACAACACAAAAAACATTGAGAGGAAAAGTTACTGTAATATCTTTTAAATTATTTTGACAGGCACTTTCAACAACAATACTCCTAATCCATTTTCTAGTTTTTTGTACAGGGCTAATCTGAAACTCTCCTCTGAGATACTTTCCTGTTAAGCTTTTGGGGTGATTTAGTATTTCATTGAAATTACCAACGGCAACAACTTCACCTCCCAAATGAGATGCATAAGGGCCCATATCAATGATATAATCTGCTTCCTGCATCATCATTTCATCGTGCTCAACAACAACAACCGTATTTCCAAGATCACGAAGATTTTTCAAAACACGAATAAGGTTTGCCGTATCTTTTGAATGTAACCCAATCGAAGGTTCATCTAAAATATAAAGTGAGTTTGTAAGATTACTTCCTAAATTTCTTGTCAATTGAATACGTTGACTTTCGCCTCCACTTAACGTATTTGCCAATCGATCTAAAGAAAGATATCCCAGTCCAACGTTAAATAAAGTATCTAATCGATATTCAATTTCAAGTAAAATTCTATTAGAAATTTGTAGCTCTCTTTCGGTTAGTTTTTTTCTCAAATCCAAAAACCATTTTTTTAAACTCTTTACTGGCATGGAACATAAAATTCCAATATGTACTTCATTTATTTGCACATACAACGCTTCCTTTCTCAATCGATATCCAGTACATATTGGACACGGTGTCTTTCCTCGATATCGGCTCAACAAAACACGATACTGAACTTTATAAAGCTGTTTTTCAACATCTTCAAAAAAACCATTTATACCAAATACGCTTGCATTGCCTTTCCATAAAAAATTATATTGCTTTTCACTGAGTGCTGCAATGGGTTTATGAATTGGAAAATGATTCTCATTTGCAGCATTTATAAATTGCTGCCGCCACCAATCTAACTTTTCGCCCTTCCAAGGGGAAACAGCACCGTCATATACACTTAATTGCGTATTGGGAATTACCAATTCCTCGTCAATACCCAATACCTGACTAAATCCCTCGCAGGTAGGGCAAGCACCGTAAGGATTATTGAATGAGAACAAATTTGGAGTGGGTAATTCAAATTTTATGCCATCCGATTCTAATCGATTAGTAAAATGAAGTAGTGATTTTTTTAATTGTTTCGTTTTATGAATATTCAAATACACATCTCCATCCCCTTCAAAAAAAGCAGTATTAATTGAATCAACTATTCTATTTCTTTCCTCATCATCAAAATGTTTTGCAGCAATTCTATCGACGAGAACAAATAAATTATTTTTAGAATCAGTAGTTTCAAACCTTAATTTTAACTCTTTAATGCTTAAGGACAACAAGTCATCAATTTTATATATTTCTTCGTCCGTGTTGAAATAAATTCTAGAAAATCCTTTTTGCAATAAAATGGCCAGCTCTTCATTGAGCTTTCGATTTGCATGCTGCTTCAATAAAAAGAGTATGAATATTTTATCTCCTTCTTTTTGTTTGTCTATTATTTGAAGTACATCATCTACTCCCTCACACGTAACTTCCTTTCCAGAAATGGGAGAAAATATTTTACCAATACGTGCATAGAGTAGCCGCAAGTAGTCGTGAATTTCAGTTACACTCCCTACGGTACTTCGAGGTGTTTTGGTAGTAACTTTTTGCTCCACAGCAATAGCTGGACATAGTCCAACTATCTTATCAACATCGGGTTTGTTCATCCTATTTAAAAACTGCCTGGCATAAGCACTGAGACTTTCTGTATAACGTCGTTGACCTTCGGCATATAAAGTATCAATAACTAAGGAAGATTTTCCCGAACCAGAAACGCCTGTAACAACAACCAGTTTATTTTTAGGAATATCAACAGAAACATTTTGTAAATTATGTACACGTGCGCCATGAATAGAAATTACATTTTTTTTGAATGTTTTTCCATGTTTAGGAGAGGATATTTTTGACTGACTAAAGTTCATGAAAGTCAACAAATTTACACACCAAACAAATGATTAAAAAAATTGTATTTTTAAATATAATTAAGAAGGAACTATTTAATGAAAAATTTTGCAGAAAAGACTGATCACGAACTTATTCAACAATTTATTGCTGGAGATTCAGATTCTTTAAAAGCAATTGTTTTACGACATAAGGACAAACTCTTTACATCGATAGTTTTTCTAGTAAAGGACAAATTTCTTGCCGAAGATATTTTTCAAGATACTTTTATTCGAATCATTGAAACCTTAAAAGCAGGCCGATACAATGATGAAGGAAAATTTCTTCCGTGGTCTATGCGCATTGCTCATAATCTATGTGTAGATCATTTTCGCAAAGTAAAACGAACTCCGTTGATCAAGCAAAATGATGAAAAAGATATTATGGGAATATTCCCCTTTCCTGATGATAACGCTGAAATCAAAATTATAAAAAAGCAAAGCCATGAAAGAGTACATGAAATGCTCGACCGTTTACCAGATGATCAACGTGAAGTTATTATTTTAAGACACTTTGGTGACTTGAGTTTTAAACAAATTGCAGATCTAACAAACTGCAGTATTAATACAGCGCTTGGTAGAATGCGCTACGGACTTATCAATTTAAGAAGAATGATGTTGGAAAAACATATCAATTTGTAAGACGACTGCTTTTTTTATTTTTTTCAAATGCACTCAACCCACATTGAAGCCATTCCAAAAATTCATCGGCATCGGGAGTATAAAATTTAGTATGCACCAATAACTTTTCATCAGCCGTTATAATTGCATATTGAGGTTGAGATGTAGCTCCAAAATTTTCAGTTTGAAAAGTGGACCATTTATCTCCAACCGTAATAATTGACTTCTCTTGATTAGCAGAAGTCACAATTTTAGTTTGCTTATCGAGTGGAAGTTTTTTTCTTTCATCCACATAAAGAGAAACTACTATAAAGTTTGTTCGAAATAGACTATCCACCCTTGGATCTGACCAAACTTTTTCTTCCATTCTTCTGCAATTAATACAAGCCCATCCTGTGAAGTCAATTAATATGGGCTTTTGTTCCTTCATAGCCAATTCCAATGCCTTCGCATAATCGTTTTGTAAAGGTTCAAATAGCCCCTTCTTCTTTTCTTCTGAATTATAAATACTATATGTAGTGCGTGGTGGTGGAAATCCGCTAATTAATTTTAGATCAGCCCATTTTGAATTTGTCAAACCTGGAATAAGATATAGGGTAATAATTGTAAAAAAAATGATGAATGCACTTCTTATGAAAGAAAACTTTTTGATTACACTATCATGAGGAAATCTAATTTTTCCAATTAAATAGAGAACGATGAGGATTCCAATAACAATCCATAAACCAATAAATATTTCTCTTTTTAAAAGTCCCCATTGTTCTACTAAATCAGCATTAGAAAAAAACTTTATTGCCAATGCTAATTCTATAAACCCTAAAACAACTTTAAAATTGGTCATCCATCCACCCGATTTTGGCAAATTATTTAACCATTTTGGAAACAGTGCAAATAATGCAAAAGGCAAGCCCAAGGCTAATCCAAATCCTGCTGCACCAACAGTTAAAGGCCATGCTCCCAGCTCGGCAACACCAACAAGGAGTGTTCCCAAAATAGGTCCTGTACACGAAAATGAAACGACGACCAATGTAGCCGACATAAAAAAAATGCCACCCAGATTTGCCAAACCCGATTGAGCATTTATTTTATTTGCCCATGAAGCAGGCAATCCAATTTCGAAAAAACCAAAAAACGAAAATGCAAAGACTACAAAAATTATGAAGAACAAAATATTCAGCCAAACATTTGTCGAAATGTTGTTAAATATTTCAGGACTGATGGTTTCATTTGCAATGTGAAATGGAATGGTAATAGCAATATAAATTAGAAAAATAAATATTCCATAAATAATGGCATGGCTGACTGCCGTTGATTTATGTTCAATTTTTTTTGTAAAAAAGGACACCGTAACAGGAATCATTGGAAAAACACAAGGAGTCAACAATGCAATAATTCCTCCCAATATTCCCAATAAAAAAATGGTAAATAAATTTTTTTGATTAGGTGCCGTATCGCCGCAGTTACTTACAGGATTATTGATATCCAATGAAGGAACTGTGATTCTTTCCACTGCAGAAACACCTCCCTCCAATGGAGCTGAAAAACTGAAAGGAGTTCCTAAATTAAATTCTTCTTGATTTCCATAATAATAATTCAAAACACCCTGAACATTTGCGGGAATTACTCCATTAATTTGAATTGCAATTTTCCAAGAAGTAAATTGCTCATAAACTTCAATAGATTCTCCAATAAATATTTTATTTTGAATAGTTTCCTTTTCACCCGACTCAATAAAATTACCCAAAATTAAAATGGAAGAATCGCTAAAAACCAATTCAGCCATTCGTACATCTTCAATAATTTGATTGGGTGCATAAAGCTGAAATCCACTAACCCCTTTTGTAGAAAATATTAATTCAAATTTTCCTTCTTCAATTTTTCTACTGCTAACTTTCCAACCGTAATCTATATTTTGAGAAATTGAAAAAAAAGGGATCAAAATGAATAAAGTAAGTAGGAATTTTTTAAAATGTTCTCTGTACATTAAATTATATTTAAAGGAGGTCCTTTATATTCTTTGCCAGTATTGATGCTGGTTTCATTAATCTAACACAACATTAAAGTTAATAATTTTTGGAGGCAAACATTTAGTATCGTCGCAAGTTTGAAATTCTACATTCCCCATGAAATTAGTTTTCGCTTTCCCTTTTAAACTAACAATTTGTATAAAATCAACCTGAGTAGAATATTGGTTTGCAGCTAGTCCCAGCTTTTTATCTTTAAATATTTCGAGCTTACCAATTTCTCTTATTTTCCCCTTCATTATCAACAAAGGATTTTTATTGATACTAAAAAGTGTAGGAATGGCAATGGCATTTTCTGGTTGCTTTTGAGAATATAAATGCCAACCCTTCTGAATGGTTGCCAACATGTGAATTTCATAAACACCTTCTTTTTGCTTGTTGGCAGTAAACTTCCAACTTACTGGATTTTGCGCCTCTGACACAAGTGAACTAAAAAATAATAAAATAAATAATCCTTTTTTCATAATGCCTATTTTTTTCAAAATTAAATTTTGAAACTTAAAACGAGTTCGCAAATTGTTCCGTCATCAGTAAATTTTTAATGATAGTTCTTCCATCCATATTTCCCAAAGCTTTTGAAGTTGCCCTTTCCGGATGTGGCATCATGCCAAATACATTTCGAGTAGAATTGCAAATACCTGCAATATTTTTAATAGCTCCATTAGGATTAGCGGCTTTAGTTACATTCCCATTCTCATCGCAATATTTAAAAAGTATTTGATCATTGGCTTCCATTTCATTTAAAATATTTTCATCGGCATAATACCTTCCTTCGCCATGAGCTATCGGCACTTTTACAATTTCCCTATCCTTATTTGTTAAAAAAATGTTTTGGCAAGCAAATTGTTGCCTCTCATTTCTTAATAATGCACCCGGCAAAAGGTGCGATTCACACAATATTTGAAATCCATTACAAACACCAAAAACTTTTCCTCCATCTTTAGCAAAATCAATGATAGTTTGCATCATAGGGCTAAATCGAGCAATGGCACCGCAACGTAAATAATCACCAAATGAAAAACCTCCCGGTAAAATAATACAGTCTTTGGTTGAAAACATACTTAAATCTTTGTCTTTATGCCAAAGCATGATCACTTCTTGCTTCATATCAAAAGCAAGCGCATCGTACATATCTCTATCGCAATTTGAACCCGGGAAAACAACAACTCCAAACTTCATGGCAGTATATTAAAAATGGATACAAAGATAAGCTTTCGACTACAAGTGCTGTGCCTATTTACCACAGAACCGTATAGTATTGGAATGTTAAAATAAAAATTACTGAGCCCCAAAATAAAATACTGGAAAACCACGTTGGAGTTGATAAATAAACATAAGAGTGAAAAGTTGAAACAGGAATAATCATTAAGAAAAACAACTGATAGTTAATATTAGAGTTACTATTCAGAAATGGTATTGCTAACGCAAACAGTAATAGCAATAATAAAAAATTCCAATTATTTCGAACAGATACTAGCATTTGTCTAAAATTATTGCGAACTAAAAATCCTCCCATCAAAAATGGAACACCAAGTAATAAACTGCTACCCATAAGCCAACCAGAAGGTGCTTTAAAAGCAGTAGCACTGTTCATCTCAGGCAGTACTAATAGCCACGAAAATTGATCCGCTAAAAAAAGATAAACGCTATAAAAATAAAAGGGTGTTGCAATGCCAAGCAAACAAATTAATCCTGTATTAAACTTAAATGATCGCATTATAATAAATCCACAAAACAACCAAAGTACTAATATCAGTGCTGGCGAATACAGAAATATACTTAAGCCCACAGTAAGTCCCACATTGAAAAATGCTGTTTTGCTCTTCCCCCTTTCTCCAATAATGGAAACTTCGGATAAAATAAATAGAATGAAAGAATTACAAAGTAGTGATGCAGAAAAATAATTCCATTCGGGTACTAACGAGGATATTAAAATATAAGACATTGCTGGCAAATAACCAGATTGGCGCACGATACTCTTTTCACTCAAAAAATTATTGAGTTGCAATGCCTGACTATATAAAAGTAAATAAGTGGCAATGGCAAACATAAAACCTTTTCCGAAAAATAAATACTTTAGCAATTCCACTAATTGAATAAATAAATAACTGTCGGTTTCAAAAGTGATAGGAATTGTTGCCGAACTAAAAATGGGGATTTTTAACACTATACCCAAAACAAATACTATAAAAATATTGATGGGGATTTTTAGTTTAAGCAAACTTATCACAGTAGAAAAAAATTACTTTAATTAAAATCAATTTTAGCAAAGCAAATATAATTACGGAAAATACAAGGCATAATCATTTGTTGCGCACTTATTTGTTTTCCATATTTCGGCATAAACTCATGACCCAAGTTGAGATTTTTTAAAGTACTATTTCTATTAACTTCTCCATTCGGCAAAAGTGTATAATCATTTAACAGCAAATTTCTTTTTTCATACTGATTAAAAAGAAAATGCAATTGTCCCCCTGTATTCATAACCTGGTAAGAAATTCTATCATCATCTTCATCGTCAAACTGTTCTTTATTAATTACATTACTCCAAAGCAAATCACCGCTTTTATCAAACGAAAGTATTACCATATTATCTGCGTGATAGCGAAGCGCCTGCTTACTATCACTGCGCCAACGTCGGCTATTATTGTAAGGAGAATAGAAATAATAATCGTACGGAGATGAATAGGGCGATCCGTAAAGATAATTCATCCGATCCCACACATTCGCTTTTGAACTTGTATAATAGGCTTCCATGTCAACAATAAAACCACCATCTTTTTTTAGTATCAAATTCCGAATAAAGTAATCATTGAAAGCCATTTTGATATTTCTGACTCTATTCGCTTCCCTTCGAATATCTTCTCCAAACAGAAACTGCGTTTCCATAGTTTTTTCGCCGGTGTTTTTATTAACTCCGTAAAAATAAATTCCTTCAATGGCTCCTCTTTTCTGTTTATAATAAAATGCACTAAGCAAAAATCTGTTGTTAAAATTGTCCGCTTTTAGTCGAAGTTCATCTAAGTAAATTTTATTTAATTGAACTGAATGATAAACAAATGAATCTTCCATCGCTTTCTTGGAAACAATCAATGCAGCAGAAATACTCTCATTAGAAATACGGTAATATTTCACAAAGGCAAGATTGCCGCCATTATCCAAAACAAATTCGCCCAAATAATCTCGGTACTCATTCATAGGCATCGATAACGAGGATTGATGCAAACGTTCCAATTTATTATCAAATAGTTTTGTGCTAATAATAAATTTATCGCGGTTTTTACTATTAATCTTAAATACAATTATTTTTTGTTTGTCTTCGCTTGTAATAGCGGTATAAATTTTATTATTGGTAGCAAGTCCGATGATGGCTGTATCCAATTCCATGGGGTCTGCAATATTTTTTCCCATCGCATCCAATTTAACGACCATACAGTACACTACATTCCTTTTTTGATATTGGTAAATCATATATGAAAAATTGGAATACGCGAAAAAGTCAACATTGATGAGGCGCTCAGTAGGCATATAGCTTTGTTCAACTTTAGTAATTTGCTTCATCTCTTTATCGTAAACACAAATAAAGTTGTTGCCCCGCACATTTTTATAAACAAGAAAATTACCATCAAATTTTCCAATTATTTCAAAATCCATTTTTCTCGAATCATCTTTTTCAGGTTCTGAATAAACGATGTATTGAGAAAAGGCTGTATTACAAAACAGCAATGACAGTAAGGTGATGAAGACAAATTTTGAAAGCCACATAATTATATACTTTGTTTTCTAAAGGTACAATTTGCCTTTAAAAATGCTTAGCAATAACTGTTAAAAATTTAGCGATTAAACAAATAGAATAAAAAAATTCTGTTTTTAATCTTCCTACTATTACTTTTGCCAATTGTTTTACGAACC
Source organism: Chitinophagaceae bacterium (assembly GCA_004322425.1). Taxonomy (GTDB): domain Bacteria; phylum Bacteroidota; class Bacteroidia; order Chitinophagales; family Chitinophagaceae; genus VBAS01. The sequence goes on along the minus strand of SCVJ01000022.1, from coordinate 151,674 downwards.
CGTCAAAATGAAAACTGCTCCGGGGTATTAATATGTCTGTCAATACAAAAAAAGTTACTTCATTAGGTTTACTGGTTGCATTGGGTATTATTTTTGGCGACATTGGTACTTCACCCTTATATGTATTCAATGCCATTGTTGGCACAAAAATGGTTACCGACCAATTGATAATTGGAAGCTTATCTGCCATTATTTGGACGCTTACTATTCAAACTACAGTCAAGTACGTTATTCTCACTTTGAAAGCAGACAACCGAGGTGAGGGTGGAATTTTTTCTTTATTTGCTTTAGTACGAAGAAGGAGAAAATGGTTAGTTGTTGCAGCAATGATTGGTGGAGCGGCTCTACTTGCAGATGGAATGATAACACCTGCAATTTCTATTACAGCTTCCATTGAAGGGTTAAGGCAAATTCCTCAATTTGCAACCATTTCTCAGCAATCAATTGTATTTATTGTATTGGGAATTTTGGCTTTTATTTTTCTATTACAACAATTTGGATCGGCATCTATTGGAACACTATTTGGCCCAGTAATGCTTATTTGGTTTTTGATGATGGCCTCCATGGGTATTTATCATTTTTTTGACGACTGGGACATTTTTAAGGCCATCAATCCTTACTACGCAATTGATTTGCTTGTTAATTATCCAAAAGGATTTTGGATTTTAGGCGCTGTATTTCTTTGCACTACCGGAGCTGAAGCTTTGTACAGTGATTTGGGTCATTGCGGTAGAAACAATATTAGAGTTTCATGGACCTTTGTAAAACTTTGTTTAATTATTAACTACGTTGGACAAGGGGCTTGGCTTTTGGCTAATAAAAATGGCGACTATTTAAATACTTCACTTCAAAATCCATTTTTTGCCATCATGCCAGAATGGTTTAGAATTATTGGGATTATAATTGCCGCGGCTGCTGCAATTATTGCTAGTCAAGCTTTGATTTCGGGTTCTTTTACACTAATTAGTGAAGCCATGCGATTAAATCTGTGGCCTAAATTTAGAATTCGTTATCCTTCCGAAGAAAAAGGTCAGTTGTTTGTTCCTGCTATAAACCTATTACTATTTCTGGGTTGTTCGGGTGTTGTTTTGTACTTTCAAAAAGCTTCAAATATGGAAGCAGCTTATGGGTTGGCTATTACACTTTGCATGATTGCCACTTCCATTTTATACGCCAATTACTTAGTTCTAAAAAGAGTAAAACCAATATTTATCTATTTATACCTCTCAGTTTATTTCACCATTGAAGGTGCTTTTTTAATTGCCAATCTTGAAAAATTTAAGCACGGTGGTTATGTAGCTCTAATTGTTGGAGGTCTTTTGTTTTTAATAATGTTTATTTGGTTTAGAGCAAGAAAAATTAAAAACCGCTATATTGAATTTGTACGTCTTGAAAATTATATTTCTAAAATTCAGGAACTCAGCAGCGACAAATCTTTCCCCAAATATGCAACCCATTTGGTTTACTTAACCAGTGCCGATAGCCCCAAAGAAATTGAACATAAAATTATTTATTCAATACTGAGTAAAAAACCAAAACGTGCAGATATTTACTGGTTTGTGCACGTTGACACGGTTGATGATCCCTATACTTGTGATTACAAAGTAGAGCATATTATTCCAAACGATATTATCCGTGTAGATTTTAAGTTAGGATTTAGGCGACAGCCCCGAATCAATTTTTTATTTCAGCAAGTAATAGAAGATTTAGCTGCTAATAGAGAGATTAATATTTCTGCCAAATATGAAATCAGTGAAAAGAATAAAAGTACCGGAGATTTTCAATTTATTGTAATGGAAAAATATCTTAGCCAAGATAATGAGCTTCCTTTTTGGGAGCGTGTAATTATGAGGTTTTATTTCTGGCTTAAAGACATCAGTCTTTCAGAAGAAAAAGGCTTTGGGCTCGATCAAGGCAATGTAACGGTTGAAAAATTTTCACTGATCATTGGTGAGAAACAACGTTTACCTATGAAAAGATTACAGTAAATTATTTAGTAGTTAACAACTACAAACTCCCATCCTTTATTTTTATTTTTTGCATTAATTTCATCAAACAAAAAAGTAGCAGGATAATAATACATAAGAATATAGGCTGTTGCAAAAGCAGGGATGAAGACAATATAGCTATACGGCCCCGATGGTTTTTTCATAATTGCATACATAAATCCTGAATACGCCACAGTCCCAGCCGCAGCCCATCCAACTTTTTGTCTTTCAGCTCTTGCTATTTTTTTTACTTTTTTAATCTCGCTCGCATTAATCCAAGACACTGAAGTGTCCATTCCTTTAAATGAGCTTATTTCAATTGAATTCTTGTTTAGATTGGTGATATATCCCTTTACCTTTTTTTCTACATTCAAACTATCTGAAAAAACAATTTGAACTGTCATCCCTTTATGAAAATAATTTATCCTGCTAGCTTTTCGAGCGGATAAAACAAGATTTACATTGCTCTGTTTATTTTCAATTCTATTTTTTTGTGCAAAAATTTCTGTTCCAATAAGAATAAGGAACAAAATCAAAATAATAATTCTGTTCATAATTCCAATTCTTTTAGGATAACAACTTCGTCAATATTCAATTCATAGTAACCGCCAATTTTTAACGCATAATTATTTTTAGTATGACCAACTGGAAATCCAAAACACACTGGAAACTTATACTCCAAAATATTGTCTTTTATTATTGTATAAACGGATTTTCCAAAAGGTTGAACGGTGTCTTTCGAATCAGAAAATTCGCCAATAATAAGTCCGGCTAAATTTTTTAATTTTCCACTTCGCTTAAGTTGTAGAAACATTCGATCTATATTATATAAATATTCGCCAACATCTTCCAAAAAAAGAATTTTCCCATTAGTGTCAACATCAGAATTGGTGCCAATTAAATTCGCCATCAATGTCAAATTTCCACCAACCAATATTCCTGTAGTAGTTCCAATTCTATTCAACTCATTTTTTGGAATTATATATTCCATTTTTTCGCCACTCAATGCGCGATATAACGATTGAACATATTCATTTTTACTTTCACCATCATTAAAAGCGGCCGCCATGGGAGCATGAAGCGTTGCTACTTTATAATTTCGATAAATATTTGAATGTAAAACTGTTACATCACTGAACCCAATAATCCATTTCGGATTCTTCAAAAATTTTGTAAAATCAATATTGTCAATTATTCTACTTATCCCATAGCCGCCACGAGCACAAAGTATGGCCTTTACATTGTCATCATCCAATAATTGTTGCAAATCATTGAGTCGCTCATCATCTGTTCCTGAAAAATAATTTGTTGAGGTGCCGCCTACCGTTTTTCCAATTTTTACTTGATAACCCCAATTCTGTAATTCGTCAATACAAGATTTTACTTTTGCTAGTGCCATAAATCCAGCAGGACAAACAATTCCAACAGTGTCACCTTTCTTTAAAAACGCAGGTTGCCTAACCATAATTGATAATAATATTGATTAAAGTTATGTAAATCGTTCATTTTGGAGATGAAACCCTTTATGGTATTTTTGTAACTAAGTCAGCAAATCGAATCATGAATCAACCCAAACGCTATTTAGTTACTTCAGCACTTCCTTACGCCAATGGATTGAAACATGTTGGACATTTAGCTGGCGCTTATTTACCTGCCGATATTTACGTTCGTTATTTACGGGCTCAAAAAAGAGATGTTGTTTTTGTGTGTGGAAGCGATGAACATGGAACCGCAATTCCCATTCAGGCATTAAAAGAAAAAATTACTTCAAAGGAAATTATTGATAAATACCATGAAATATGTAAACAAGATTTTAGCGACTTAAGCATTTCCTTTGATATTTATCATCGTACATCAGAAAAACTTCATCATGAAACTGCACGCGATTTTTTTACAGCATTAGAATCTGAGGGTCAATTGGAAATAAAAGAATCAGAACAATTTTACGATGAAGAAACAAATACTTTTTTGGCCGATCGTTTTATAAAAGGAACGTGTCCCAACTGTTCATATGATTCGGCTTATGGAGATCAATGTGAACGTTGTGGAAAAAGTTTGAGTTCCGATGAATTAATTAATCCGGTTTCAACACTTAGTGGCAATCAACCTATAAAAAAAAGTACCAAACATTGGTATCTTCCGTTAAACAAACATGAAGAATTTCTTCGCCATTGGATAATAAAAGAACATGCCGCCGATTGGAAAACAAATGTATTGGGACAATGCAAAAGCTGGATTGATGGCGGATTACAGCCTAGAGCTGTAACTCGTGATTTAAATTGGGGCGTTCCAGTCCCATTAAAAGAAGCCGATGGCAAAGTGCTCTATGTTTGGTTCGACGCACCCATTGGTTATATCAGCGCAACCAAGCAATGGGCTCTTGATAATAATAAAGATTGGCAACCCTATTGGAAAGACAGCGACACGCAATTAGTTCATTTTATTGGAAAAGACAATATCGTATTTCATTGCATTATTTTCCCAATAATGTTGCATCTAAACGGAATGATTTTACCAAAGAATGTTCCGGCTAATGAGTTTATGAATTTGGAAGGTGAAAAGATGAGTACGAGCAGAAATTGGAAAATTGACATGCAAGATTATATCAACGATTTTGTAAAAAAAGAAAATGGTGGAGGGCAATGTGTTGATATGCTTCGCTATTATTTAACTCAAATTGCTCCCGAAACAAAAGACTCAGAATTTACTTGGCAAGGATTTCAAGATGCTGTTAATAATGAACTAGTAGCTGTTTTTGGAAATTTTGTAAACCGTACATTAGTATTGCTGCACAAGCTTTGTAACGGCAAGGTTCCTACAGTACATACAGATATTTTGGACGAAGTTGATAAAAAATTAATTACAGCAATAGAACAAACAGTTCCTTTTGTTCAAAAGTCAATTGAGGAATATAGATTTAGAGATGCTCTTTTTGAAGTCATTGATTTAAGCAGAAAAGGAAATCAATACTTGCAAAAAAAGGAACCTTGGATAAAAGCAAAACAACCGTCAGAAAATGGAAATATTGTTGAAAGTGCACAAAAAGAAATAGATAATACAATTCATCATTGTATTCAATTATGTGCCAACCTTGCCATCTTGATCAATCCATTATTACCCCACACTTCTAAAAAAATATTACACCTTTTAAAAGTGGTTGATAAATTATTAGATTGGCAAAATGCAGGAAAACTAAACCTCTTAAGCGTTGGTTATAGTTTGCGTGCACCAGAATTATTGTTCAGAAAAATAGAAGACGATGAAATAAAATATCAAATTGAAAAATTAAAAAACAACGCACAAAAATATAAGCCTATGGAAGAAGAAAAATTAGTTACAAATCTAGTACCTCAAAAATCTACAATTCAATTCGATGATTTTACGAAACTAGATCTTCGTACGGGAACAATTGTTGCTTGCGAAAAAGTGGAGAAGGCAGATAAACTACTAAAAATTTCAGTTGATCTTGGTTCAGAAACCCGTACAATCGTTTCCGGAATTGCATTGCATTACAAACCTGAAGAAATGGTTGGCAAACAAGTTATTGTTATCGTCAATCTTGCTTCCAGAAAAATGAAAGGAATCGAAAGCCAAGGGATGATACTTACTGCTGAAGATAGTGATGGCAAATTACGATTATTGAAACCTGAAAATTCTGTTAATCCGGGATCACTAGTAAGCTAAACATCATTCTTTATTCAATCTCCTTTTTCTAAAATAAAAATCTCCTCTACAGTCTTATTAAAGATTTTAGCAACTTTTAATGCTAATACGGTTGATGGAACATATTTATTGGCCTCCATGGCATTGATGGTTTGTCGGCTAACGGCCACTTTGATAGCTAATCCCTCTTGTGTTAAACCTTTAATGGCACGTTCAACTTTAATGTTATTTTTCATTTGATAACATTTTAGAATTTTTATACAAAATGTAATTAAACCGAATGATGAAAATTAACAACACAGTAAACATGTTGTAAATCATTATCGAAAAAAACGGAACACCAAAAACGAAAATAAAAGCTAAAAATAATAAAGCATAGTTTACCCATACTGCCCATAATAAAGATGTCAACCGAAGCTCAGCAACAAATTCATCTTCTACTTTTTCTTTTGCAAATCCCACTAAAACAGCTCCAATTATTAATACTAAACCTACTACAGTAGCTGCTACATTCGTTTCAACAATGCTAAAAAATTGATCTTGCCCAGAGAATCCATCTGGGAAAATGGAAAATACTTTCATCTTAAACCATCTAGGTTCGAAATCAGTGAGACTCAAAATAACACCTAGAATAATTGCAGGAATAAGAATCATCCAGCCTATTCTTTTGTATTTGTTTGGTAACAATAGTTTGTTTGTCATATAAACATGTTTTAACAAATGTAATATTAATTTTACATATTGTAAAGTATATTTTACTTTTTGTAACATATTCTTAACATTTTATGAATAAACTGATAATTAGTCAAAAAACCGATTTACCAAAATTCAAAAAATCATATCTTCGAAACTGATTAGTTGTTTAACTAACTAAAATTTTTTATGGATAAAAGAATCATTCAGAAAGTTGCCGTTTTGGGTAGTGGAGTTATGGGATCTCGTATTGCTTGCCATTTTGCAGGAATAGGATTAAACGTTTTGCTTTTGGATATTGTACCCAATGATGCGAAAGAAAGTTCAGATTTAAAATTGAGAAATAAAATTGTCAATGATGCCTTGCAGTTTACTTTAAAAAGTAATCCCTCGCCGGTGTATTCAAAAGATGTTGTTAAGAAAATTACAACTGGAAATTTTGACGACGATATGAAAATTATTTCCGACTGTGATTGGGTTATTGAAGTTGTTGTTGAACGATTAGATATTAAAAAATTAATTTACGACCAAGTAGAAAAATATAGAAAACCCGGAACGCTAATTACTTCAAATACTTCGGGGATTCCTATTCACATGATGGCGGAAGGAAGAACTGATGATTTTAAAAAACATTTTTGTGGCACCCATTTTTTTAATCCACCGCGCTATTTGCGACTACTTGAAATTATTCCAACGCCCGATACCGATTCTACAGTAGTTGATTTTTTAATGAACTATGGTGATTTGTATCTTGGAAAAACAACTGTGCTATGTAAAGATACTCCAGCTTTTATTGCGAACAGGATTGGCGTTTATGGTATAATGTCTCTTTTCAGACTTATCGATAAATTGAATTTAACCATCGATGAAGTTGATGCTTTAACAGGTCCAATATTGGGAAGACCAAAGTCTGCAACTTTTAGAACTGCAGATGTTGTGGGAATTGATACGTTAGTAAAAGTGGCAAAAGGCGTTTATGATAATTGCTCGACCGATGAAGCCAGAGAAGTTTTCATAAATCCAGAGTGGTTAACAAAAATGATTGACAATAATTGGTTGGGCGATAAAACAGGGCAAGGTTTTTTTAAGAAAACAAAAAACGCTGCTGGTGAAAAAGAAATTTTGACCCTTGATTTAAAAACAATGGAGTATGCCAAAAGAGTAAAACCAAAATATCCAACACTTGAAGCTGCAAAACAAATTGACGATTTACATCAACGCTTGAAACTATTATTTTCCGGTAAAGATGTAGCTGGAGAATTTTACCGCCACTTTCATTTTGGTTTGTTTACATATATCTCCTATCGAGTTCCAGAAATAAGTGATGAACTTTATCGTGTGGACGACGCTATGAAAGCTGGTTTTGGATGGGAAATTGGTGCATTTGAAAGTTGGGATACTTTAGGAATAGAAAAAGTTACTCTTGCCATGCAAGAAGCAGGATATAAAGTAGCCCCTTGGATTGAAAAAATGTTACAGCTTGGTAATACTACTTTCTACAAAACTGAAAATGGAAAACAACTTTGCTACGATCCTGCTAGCCATACCTACAAATCGTTACCGGGTGGTACTGCATTTATTGTAATGAGTAATTTTCAAGATAAACTAGTTTGGAAAAATGGAAGTTGCCGATTGTACAATCTTGGAGAAGATGTACTAGGATTACAATGGTTTACAAAAATGGGAAGCATCGGTGGTGATGTATTAAGCGGTATTAATACTGCGATTGAAAAAGCTGAAAAAAATTATAAAGGTTTAGTCATTGCCAATGAAGGAAATAATTTTAGTGCAGGGGCAAATGTGGGAATGATTTTTATGCTTGCAGTAGAACAAGAATTTGACGAATTGAATTTAGCAATCAGTATGTTCCAAAATACGATGATGCGAACTCGCTATTCATCAATTCCGGTTGTTGTTGCACCTCATGGATTAGCACTTGGTGGGGCTTGTGAGCTAAGTTTACATGCCGACAAATGTTGTCCGGCTGCCGAAACTTATACTGGATTAGTTGAATTGGGTGTCGGTTTAATTCCCGGTGGTGGTGGAACCAAAGAATTTGTTTTAAGAGCAGCAGATGAACTACACCAAGATGAACCGGAAACAAATACATTAAAAAATCGATTCATGTCAATTGCAACTGCACAAGTTGCCACCTCGGCGCAAGAAGGATTTGCATTGGGTATTTATCGAAAAGGTATTGATCAAATAATAATGAATCAAAGTAGAAGAATAGCTGAAGCAAAAAAATCTGTTATTGAAATTTTTGATAGAGGCTACACAACTCCAGTTCAACGAAAAGATGTACCCGTTTTGGGAAGATCGGCATTGGGTGCATTATACGCGGGTATTAATGGTATGATGTTAGCCAAATATGCTACTAGCCATGATGTAGTTGTAGCAAAAAAATTGGCTTATGTAATGTGTGGAGGAGATTTAAGTGCCCCTAGTTTAGTAACTGAACAATATTTACTTGATTTAGAAAGAGAAGCTTTTCTTTCACTTTGTGGTGAAAAGAAAACATTGGAAAGAATTCAATCTGTGTTGAAAGGTGGCAAACCTGTAAGAAATTAAGGAACTATATTTTCTCATCTTATTTAAAACCCTTCCAATATCATGGAAGGGTTTTACTTATTGCCTAATTACTAATAATAAGAATGAGCGAAATATTAATCGGGCTTTTTCCCGTCTAAGAAAGTATTGATGGAGCTTATTTTTATATTGCTGTTATCATCCAATTTTACTTCATAATTGCTATAAAAATTTTCTACTGTAGAAATTGAATTGCCATATAATTCCATATTGCGCCGAACATACGCAGGCACCATTTCAAATTCATTGTTAGGATCAGCTGAATTAATATTAAAAGAAAGATTGCGCAATTTTTGTATCCGCTCTACAGTTCTTCTTTTTTGATCTTCAACTTCATCCAAAAGTTCTGCTGATTTGCTTACATTAGTTTCAACTGCACAAATTTGTGGTAATGGCTCCTCAATGCATTCTTTTTCAATCAATTGCATTTCAAGCGAAGCGGCATCTTTTTCTAAATCGAATTTTACTTCATCCACTTTTTCAACAACCTGCTTGGTTGCAATAGTTGCAGATGTTTTAGCAGTTGCATAAATATTTGAAGGCTTCAATAAATATCCACCTGATGTAGAAGCAGTTCCATTTTCTATGTTTTGCATAAACATTGAATTAGTATTTACCACTTCATCTGCTTCAAAATCAATTTTATTTTCAGCATCCGATAATTGAGTTCCATTGTTATCCCAAATAATTATATTTTGATCTTCCGAAATTGACTGAGTTTTATTTTCCGTATTTACTTCATATTCAGAATTGTCATCCATTAAATGTTCAATCAATCTTGGTGCCAACAAATCTTCAATTTTTTCATCAACGAAAATTGGTTCTGCTATTTTTTCTTCAATCTGTTCGTCTAAAATCATCATAATCTTTTCTGGCTCACCAACTTTCTTTTCCGCTTTAGCTGTTATTATTGAATTGCTTTGCTGATATCCTGTGGCAATAATCGTAATACCAATATTTTCTCCCAAAGAATTATCATACCCAAGACCAAGAATTACATCTGAGTTCTCACCAGCTTGACTTACTAGATAGTTTTGAATGATTTCAACTTCATCCATTGTAAACTCGTGTTCCCCTTCGGCAGAGTTGATATTTATGAGTACCCACTTTGCACCTCTAATATCATTATCATTTAGTAACGGAGAATTCAAAGCCTCTTCAATAGCACGCTGTGCACGGTTTTCTCCCGCTGCAGCAGCATTACCTAAAATTGCTTTACAACCATTTTTCATTACGGTACAAACATCTGCAAAATCCACATTTATTTGTCCTGTGCTGCTAATTACATCAGTTATACATTTTGCAGCAGTAGCTAAAACGTTGTCTGCTTTCGCAAATGCATCCCTCATTTTTAGATTCCCAAATTGATGACGGAGCTTATCATTACTGATGACTAATAAAGTATCAACATATTGTTTCAAATTTTTAATCCCCTCTTCTGCTTGCTGCATTCTCTTTTTGCCCTCATATGCAAACGGTGTTGTAACAATACCAACTGTCAATATTCCCAAATCTTTACAAATTTTTGAGATAATTGGAGCACCTCCGGTTCCAGTGCCACCACCCATTCCAGCTGTTACAAATGCCATTTTAGTATTGACTTCCAAAATGCGGCGAATTTCTTCAAGCGATTCTTCTGTTGCTTGACGTCCAATTTCGGGATTGGCACCAGCACCTAGTCCTTGTGTTAAATGTGGTCCCAATTGAATTTTATTGGGCACATCACTTTTAGCAATTGCTTGCGCATCCGTATTACAAATAATAAAGTCAACTCCTTCAATTTGCTGGCTATGCATATGGTTTACAGCATTGCTACCTCCACCGCCAACGCCGATGACTTTAATAATGGAGGATTTTTCTTTGGGAAGATCAAAATGAATCATAGTAATTGAATTTAGTGCTAGTTAGTAAATGGGTTTTTATTATTATAAATGTGAATCTCCTTCTTCTTTAAAAATATTAATTAGATTGTCTTTAAATTTATCCCAGAAACCTGTTAAGGTTTTTCGATTCTCAATTTCCTGTCCAACTTTTTGAGGCTCTAGGTTTAGCTCTGATCCATTATTGATTGATAATTTTAAACCATTGGGCACATCAACTCTTTTAAATCCTTTATCAAATTGTTTTCTGTTGTGCTCATAGTCATCATATCCTTTTAATATCAATCCAATGCAAGTAGAATAAGTTGGCTTTGCCAATTCTTCAATGTGGCCTGCTGTCAAATGCTCATTTGGAAATCCAATGCGAGCATTTAATCCTGTTTCAAATTCTGTTAGTTGTATTAAATGTTTAAGTTGCGATCCGCCTCCTGTCAAAATAATTCCTCCATTCAATGCTTTATTATCAAGACCAACTTGTTTTAAATGATAAGTTACAAAACCAAGAATTTCACTCATTCTTGCCTGAATAATATTGGCAAGATTTTTTACACTAATTTCTTTCGCCGGCATTCCACGCAATCCCGGAATAGTAATAAAAGCATTTGATTTTGCTTCATCTGCTAATGCAAAACCAAATTGCGTTTTCATTTTTTCAGCTTGTGTTTTCAAAACACCAAGTCCTGTTTTGATATCATTCGTAATATTTTCACCAGCAAAAGGAATGACAGCAGTATGTTTCAAAACTCCTTCATAAAAAACTGCAAGGTCCGTAGTACCACCACCGATATCAACAATTGCGACGCCTGCTTCAAAATCTTCTTGTCCCATAACTGCAGCTGCAGATGCAAGAGGTTGCAACACTAAATCTTTAGAATATAATCCAGCTCTTTCCACACTTCTATTTATATTCCTAATGGCATTTTTATCACCAGTAATTATGTGAAAATTAGCACCAATTTTTACACCGCCATAACCAATGGGATTAGGAATATTTTGAAAATTGTCAACTGTAAATTCTTGCGCTATTACATCAATAATCTGATCACCTGCAGGAATATACGTTTTGTATTGATCGGCAATTAATTGATCAATTTCTTTTTGAATAATCTCATCATCTGTATTTTGACGAACCATATCGCCACGTGTTTGCAAACTTTTTATATGATGACCTGCAATACCAACATATACTTCATTTATTTCTAAATTGGGATTCGAAGTTTTGCAATCTTGTAAAGCAGCGGAAATTGCTTTAATCGTTTCGTCAATATTTAATACCTGCCCATGTCTTACACCATTGCTATTGGATCGGCCAAATCCAAGAATATCTAATTTACCAAACTCATTTTTCCTTCCTGCAATTACAGCAATTTTAGTTGTACCAATATCTAAACCAATAATGATTGGCTGTTCATTGTTAGGAATTTGAATGGGCATTACTGTCGTATTGATTTGTGAGTTACTCATAGAATATTTGTTTTAGTTGTTATTATTTATTGAATTATTATTTTTTGAATTGTGCGCAACAGTTTTATGAACTACAGCCACAGTATCTATATTTACATTATGCATTATTTCTTCAATTTTTTGTTGCACTTGAATTGAATCAATAATCATATTTTTTTGACTACTTTTTATTCCTATAACTTGATTGGTATATTGAACGTTTATAATTTTATATGTATCAAATCCTGTTACAGTCAATATTTGCTTGTATAATGTGTACAGCTTTTTAAACTTATTTTCAATATTCTCGCAAGCGCCAAACTGTATTATATGATTGCCTATCGCTGGTATTATTTCAAAATTTTCGTTGGGTACAATTTCAATTTGCGACACCTGACTATTCCAAAAAGAATCTTTCAATAAAAAAGTAGACATCACTTTAATATCTTTCATTTGCTTGCTGGGAGCCACCATTACAGACTCTGAAACTCCAATAAACACTGGAACCCGCACATTCATTTTATCAGACAATGGAATTATCTTCATACTGCTATCTATATAAAATGAATTACCAGCTTCGGTAAAAATTCTTGCAATAGGTTCTCTTTCTAAAATTTTAATGTGTAACATACGTTGGCCGTCCATCCACATTTCTGCATTTTCTATCCAACTGTTTTTCTCCAACAACAATTCCAATTGGTGTAATTTCAGTGCTGTTGTTTTTTCGCCTTTTACAGATTTACCCATTTTTTTAAAAAGAAAACTCTCAATGTCCTTTTGATCAATAAATAAATTATCATGTTTACTTACAATTGAAATAATTAACCCTTGACACAATTCCTTTTCCTGAATTTTATTTGCAGCAATCAAAAGTGTGATCACACCACCACTTATAATTATCACCATTAAAAAGAATACTATTTTTTGAAAAATAATTTTCATTCCGATTTATATTTTTTTTCTAATATTTGTTTCAAGGGAGTTACAATAGTATCAATATCACCAGCTCCGGCTGTGATTATCACCTCTCCCAATACATTTTCAAACTCATTAGAATTCATGGTAGCAATCGCATCCAACAATTCTTTTTTAGTCATAATTTTTTTATTGTCATTTTTCATCTTATTTAATAACATTTCACTCTCTACTCCTGGTATGGGCAATTCCCTAGCAGGATAAATAGGTAATAGAATCACTTCATCTGCAAGATCCAAAGCAGCAGCAAATGCGTCAGCAAAATCTTTTGTTCTGCTAAATAAATGTGGTTGAAATATCAACGTACATTTTTTGGAGCTGAATAAGGTTTTGGCACCATTAATCAGTGCTGTTAATTCTTCCGGGTGATGGGCATAATCATCAATTTGAATAATTTTTGAAGTATTAAGAATATACTCAAATCTTCTTTTAACTCCCTTAAAACAATCAATCGCGTTTCTAATCAAATCATCATCAATTTTCAAATAACTTGCTGTAGCTATTGCTGCAACTGCGTTTTCTACATTATGCATTCCCCCCATATGTAATGTAAAATTTTTAATTAATCTTCCACACACTACAACATCAAACCGATACCCTCCATCTTCTATTGTAATATTGTTTGCATAGACATCCGCTTGGTTATTGTTCAAGCAATATGACTGCGATTGTTTTGCACTAAATTCTTTACTATTCTTTAATCCAAACTTATAAACCAATAAACCACCAGTTTTTACATTTTTGTTAAAATCAATAAATGCTTTTTCAACTTCTTGGGCTGTACCATAAATATCTAAATGATCTGCATCGGTTGAAGAAATGATAGCCACATCTGGAAAAAGTTTTAAAAAACTGCGATCATATTCATCTGCTTCAATAACGCATACTTCATTGTCGCTACTCCAAAAATTTGTTTTATAGTTTACGGATATACCACCTAAAAATGCATTACACCCATACCCTGAATGTCGCAACACATGGGCAATCATCGTGCTTATTGTAGTTTTACCATGAGTGCCTGCAATACAAATATTAAATGTGTTTTTGGTTAGTATTTGTAACACATCACTTCTTTTTACAACTAAATAATTGTTTTTAAAATAATACTGTAACTCAGAATTTTGACTTGGGATAGCGGGAGTATAAACTACTAATTGTACATTTGTAGGAATTTTTTCTAGATTTTCTTCGTAATGAATTGTAATTCCACTGGCTTCCAATTCCTGAGTTAATACAGTACTCATTCTGTCGTAACCACTTACTATTTTTCCTTTTGAATGAAAGTATCTTGCCAATGCACTCATACCGATACCTCCAATTCCTATAAAGTAAACAGCATTTATTTTTTCCAATTCTACTGAATCAATATTAATAATATGTGTGCTTTTGTTACTCATTTTATCAACTTCAAAATTTCATTTGCTATTATTTCATCTGCATTAATTATTGCCATCCTTTCAATATTCTTTATTAATTCGTTTTGTTTTTCTTCATTGTTAATCAATGTAACAGCTGTTGATACCAGCTTTTGATTTACTTCATTGTCATTTATTATTAATGCTGCATTTTTTGAAACCAGTTTTAATGCATTTGCTGTTTGATGATCTTCGGCTGCCAAAGGAAAGGGAACAAATATTACTGGTTTTTTAACAACACATAATTCCGAAATGGCAATAGCACCTGCTCTAGAAACTACAACATCGGCAGCCGCATAAGCATTTTCCATATTGGTAATAAATTCAGAAACAAAAATTTCTTTTTTCCCATTAGCACTTGCTTTTGCTTTACTTAGATACAGATTCCCTGTTTGCCAAATCAGCTGAATTTCTTCGTGTACTAAAACATTTAAATTTTTATTAACTGCTTCATTTATTGAATGAGCACCTTGACTACCGCCAATAACTAGAATAGTTTTTTTATTCTCATCCAACTCAAAAAACTTCAATGCATCCAATCTACTAATCGCTGATAATGAAATAGAATGTCGTACTGGATTGCCCGTGAATATTATTTTTTTATCAACAAAATATTTATTCATTCCTTCATAAGCCACACAAATTGCATTGGCTCGCTTCCCTAACATTCGATTCGCCTTTCCTGCTACGGAATTCTGCTCCAATAATATGGTTGGAATATTTTTTATTTGCGCTAACCATAACATGGGAAAACTTGCATAGCCGCCTACACCCACAACAACATGGGGACTAAATTTTTTTATAATCTGATAAGCTTGTAAAAAACTTTTAATCAATTTAAATGGTAAGCTTATATTTTTAATTAAAGAACTTCTATTATAACCCGCAATATCCAATCCTTCAATTTTAAAACCTGCTTGTGGCACTTTTTCCATTTCCATTTTATTCTTAGCTCCAACAAACAGAATGCTTATTGTTTTGTCAAGCATTGATAAAGCTTGTGCTGTAGCAATTGCTGGAAAAATATGTCCTCCCGTTCCTCCGCCTGCAATAATTATTTTTTTATTCATAATTATTATTTTCAGGTACAATAGAATTATTTCCTTCCATTTGTTCAACATTTCTGGCAACACTTAGAATTATTCCAATTGCTAAGCAAGTAAATAGAAAACTACTTCCGCCCATACTCACCAGGGGCAGGGTAACTCCAGTTACTGGGAATAAGTTTACACTGACCGCCATATTGGCTACTGCTTGTATCACCAACGTAAAACTCAATCCCAGTGCAAGAAAAGCGCCAAATGCATAAGGACATCGCTTAAATATTCTAATACACCTCCATAAAAAAACTAAATAAATAAATACAATTAATAGGCCTCCCACCAGTCCATATTCTTCTATGATAATTGGATAAATAAAATCGTTGTATGCTTGTGGTAAAAAATTTCTTTGTGTACTATTGCCGGGACCTACACCAAGTATTCCACCTTTTGCTATTGCAATTTTTGCTTGATCTACTTGATAAGCGCCTTCATCGTTTGTTACTTTACTACCATAAATAAATCCTTCCACTCGGCTTACCCATGTGCTAACTCTTCGTGTTAATGTTGATGATTTCACCTCACTTACTTGATCGCTTTCTATTGCATTATGGCTGGTTATTGCAGCTACAACCAAAATTATAATTGGAATCAGGGCGATGAGGATAGTGAGTATAAGATGCTTTGCATTAACTCTCCCAATAAAAAACAATAACATACAACTTGCTCCCAACAATAACGCCGTTGATAAATTTGCAGGTGCAATTAATAAACATACAATCAACACAGGAATAATGAGAGGAAGAAACCCTTTCTTAAAATCTTTTATAACCTCTTGCTTTTTACTCATCATTCTTGCCAAATACATAAATAGCCCCAATTTAGCTAGGTCAGAAGTTTGAATAGTCATATTAATAATGGGCAATCTTATCCATCTACTTCCTTCGTTCATTCTCACACCAAAAAATAACGTGTAAACTAAAAGTGGAATAGAAATCAGAAATAAAATTTTTGCAATACGAGACCACATAGTATAATTGACCATGTGAGCAAAATAGATAACACTCATTCCCATCACTATAAAAGCTACTTGCTTAAACAAATAAATTTCAGTGTTGCCTTGATACTTTTTATAGGCCAATGAACCAGTAGCGCTATACACCACTAGCATAGAAATCAATGCCAGCAAGATTACTAAAGTCCAAATAACTTTATCGCCCTTAGTTTTCTGACTAAGATTTGTAATTTGATTTTGTATGTTTACCGATTCTGTCACTTTTTATAAATCTCTAACTGCTTGTTTAAATTGATTGCCTCTATCTTCATAATTTTTAAATAAGTCGAAGCTGGCACAAGCCGGACTCAATAACACGACATCTCCCTTATGAGCCAGATGAAATGCAGTACTAACAGCTTCTTCTGCACTATTCACATTTACAATAGGTAAGGCAATATGGCTTAATGCAGCATGAATTTTACTATTCTCAACACCCAAACAAACAACTGCTTTTACTTTTTCTTTTATCAATTCTGTAATCAATGAATAATCATTTCCCTTGTCAACACCTCCGATAATTAAAATCGTAGGCTTAATCATACTTTCCAATGCATACCAAGTGCTGTTAACATTTGTAGCCTTACTGTCGTTGATAAACTCAACACCACGTACGGTAGCCACACGCTCCATACGATGTTCCAAATTTTGGAAAGAAGTTACGGCTTCTCTTATTTTTTCTTTTCTCAGATCGAGTGTAGCTGCTGCAACACAAGCTGCCATAGTGTTGTATTGATTATGCTTGCCTTGCAATGCAAAATCAAATACACTCATTGTCGTGTACTCATTGCCTGTTCTTACATACATGTCACCGTCTTTGATGAATGCACCTTTTAATGTTTCTTTTTTCATACTAATTGGTAATAGGTTAGCTTCTATTTTAAATTTGTCAATATTTTCTACTATTATTTCATCATCCAAGCAATAGATAAATGAATCTTCTTTTGTTTGATTCATCGAAATTTTAAATTTGCTATGGATATAGTTTTCAAATTTGTATTCGTATCGGTCGAGATGATCTTCAGTAATATTGGTTAGAATTGCCACATTGGGTTTGAACTTTTCTATATCATCCAACTGAAAACTACTGACCTCTACTATGTACAATTTCTTGGGATCTTTCGCAACTTGCCGAGCAAATGATGTTCCGATATTTCCAACCAGTGCACAGTTCGTTCCTGCATTATTACAGATATGGAAAGTAAGTGCCGCCGTAGTTGTCTTTCCATTACTTCCTGTAATGGCAATGATTTTACTGGAACCGATAAAATAGTAAGCAAATTCAATTTCACTGATAATTGAAATCCCCTTAGCTCTTATCAATTTTACCATTTCATTTTTCTCTGAAATGCCAGGACTTTTAATAATGATTTCAGCCGCCAATATTTTATCGGCACTATGACCATTTTCTTCAAAATCAACACCTGCTATTTCCAGCTCATTACGATAGATCTCATTCAAAGAACTTCCATCCGAAAGAAATACATCATACCCTTTTTGCTTTGCCAATAATGCAGCACCTACACCACTTTCACCTCCACCGAGTATGACAATTCTTTTATTCATTTCTATTATCTCATTTTCAATGTTGCAATAGACAACAACACACATAACATAGTCACAATCCAAAACCGTATTACAATTTTTGATTCATGATATCCCAACTTTTGAAAATGATGATGCAATGGACTCATCAAAAACAATCTTTTCCCTTCTCCATATTTTTTTTTAGTATACTTGAAATAAACTACTTGCAAAACGACACTTAGATTCTCTACTAAAAACACTCCGCAAAAAATAGGAATTAATAACTCTTTATGAACGATAATAGCTAAAGCGGCAATGATACCTCCCAAGGTTAAGCTTCCGGTATCGCCCATGAAAACCTGTGCCGGATAAGCATTGTACCACATAAATCCAATACATGCACCTACCATTGCTGCAATAAAAATGGAGAGCTCGGCTAAATTGGGGATGTACATAATATTCAAATAATCGGCAAAGAGATAACTACCACTTGCATAAGCAAAAATGCCCAAGCACACACCAATCAATGCAGAAGTTCCCGATGCTAATCCATCTAATCCGTCAGTAATATTTGCTCCATTGGACACAGCAGTAATAATGAAGATGATAACCAATACATATAATAACCATGTAAAACCTCTCCACGCTTTTGGCAATAATTTTGAATAATTAAATTCGTGATTTTTTACAAATGGAATAGTTGTAATGGGTTCTTTTGTAATGACAAATACTTTTTCCTTACCATTTACTTTTCTCACTACTTGAGTAGCATCGGAAGCATTATAAGTACCTTGAAATTCTCTCCAAATTTGAACATCGTCATTGAAATAAAGTGTTAACCCCACAAAAAGACCAAGCCCTACTTGTCCCAAAATTTTAAACCACCCTGCTAACCCATCTTTATTAGTTTTTTGATAATTTGAACCAAGCTGTTGGGCGGTTCGTTTAGCTTTTAACTTTAAATAATCATCTATAAATCCAATTAAACCCAACCAAATTGTAGACACCAACATTATGATTATATAAATTGTATTCAATTTTGCCAGTAATAAAGTAGGCACCAGAATTCCTAGAATAATTATGATACCACCCATTGTTGGGGTTCCTTTTTTTTGTGCTTCTCCAACAAGACCTAATTCGCGAACAGATTCTCCAATTAATTTTTTATTAAGTAGGTTGATTAATTTTTTTCCATAAAGCAGTGTTATTGTTAATGATAATAACATAGCCAACAATACTCTGAATGTGATAAAGTCTAGCAGTTGGCTACCGGGGAACTTGATTCCCTCTTGCTCAAACCATTGAAACAAATGATATAGCATATCGGTTGTTTATTTTTTTGAACTATTAAAAATTAATTTTCTCATTTCCTTCATTCTTATTTTTCAAAAATTTCAAACATTTCTTTTACTACTTTCTTATCATCAAAATGGCTTTTTACACCCTTGATGATTTGATATTTTTCGTGCCCTTTACCCGCTACCAAAACAATGTCTCCTCCCTTTGCTATACTAACAGCAACTTTAATAGCTTCTCTTCTGTCCACAATCGAGATACATTTTTTTTTCGCATCTGCTTTCACCCCTTCTTCCATATCTTTTATTATTTGTAAAGGATCTTCAGATCTTGGATTATCACTTGTTAAAATCACTCGATCACTTTCTTTACAAGCTACCGCTGCCATTAATGGACGTTTTGTTTTATCCCTATCTCCACCGCAACCCATAACAGTTATCACCGCTTCGTTACGATGTTTCAGTTTATTAATCGTTGATAAAACATTCAACAATGCATCTGGTGTGTGGGCATAATCAATTATTGCAATTACTTTATCCTTTTTTGAAATCAAATAATCGAACCGACCTTCTGCACCTTTCAAAAGGCTTAAACATTTAAGAACATCTTGTTTATCTTCTCCTAAACAAATTGCTGCTGCGTAAACCGCCAACAGATTATAAGCATTAAACTCACCTATCATTCTAAAATGAACATCTTGATCGTTGATCAACATTTGCAACCCTTCAATTCTATTTTCTAAAATTTTACCTTTAAATGCAGCTACTGTTTTTAAACTATAGAAATATTTTTGTGCCGCTGAATTCTGTAACATCACCACTCCTCGTTTATCATCAGCATTGCTAATTGCAAATGCATCCGATGATAAAGAATCAAAAAATTGTTTTTTTACATTAATATAATTTTCAAATGTTTTGTGATAGTCCAAATGATCATGCGTGATGTTGCTGAAAATAGCACCGGAGAATTTTAACCCCGCACTTCTTTGCTGTTGAATTGCATGCGAACTATTTTCCATGAATACATGCGAACACTTTTCCTCCACCATCTGATTCAACAATTCATTTAATTGAATTGCATCCGGTGTAGTATGCGTAGCGGCAATTACTTTTTCACCAATTTTGTTTTCCACTGTACTGATTAACCCACACTTATATCCCAATGATGAAAAAAGCTGATACAATAATGTTGCAATTGTAGTTTTTCCATTCGTACCCGTAATGCCTATAAGTTTTATCTTTTCAGAAGGTTGATGATAAAAGTTATGCGACATTATTGCTACAGCTAAAGCGCTATCTTCCACTTGCACATATATTATATCTCCCTTTATTTTTTTAGGCAATTGCTCACACACCATTACACTGGATCCTGCATCCACAGCTTTGTCAATAAATTCATGCCCATCTTTTTCTGTACCTTTTACAGCAATAAAAACAGAATTTTTAGTCGCAATTCTTGAATCAGACATTATCGCATCGACCGACACATTGGTAGATCCAACAACGGATCTAATGGCAACTTTATATAGTAAATCTTTCAATAACACGTATCCTACTTTAATTTATAAACTCATCTAATATCAAAACAACTGTTGTTGATTTATTAATTTCTACTCCATTTTTTACGAACTGAGTCAACACTTTTCCTTTCCCTTGAATGGCTACATTGAATCCCTGATTTTCTAATACATACAATGCATCTTTCAATCCCATCCCTTTTACATTGGGCACTTCATCATTTTCAATATTCCTTACTTTTAACACCGCATGATTATTTTTTGAAGAAATATTGCTCCAATGCATTCGTTGAGTAGAATCCGAAAAGGGAAATTTCAAGGATGACAATACATTTTTGAAATCGTATGTGAATCCTGTATAATTAAAAATCGAACTATCTTTTTTTAACACCATTAAAGACGCATCCCTTTTTTCAACATACATAGCATATAACTTGGTAGCAACTTCTTTAAATACCGGAGCCGCTAGTTGACCTCCATAATGTAACGCAGCATGGGGCTTGCTACGAATAACAACGATGCAACTATATTGGGGATCGTTAGCAGGAAAATAACCCACAAAAGATGCTTGATAAACACCATCTTTATATTTAATTTTTCCATCGGCAACATGTGCAGTTCCTGTTTTTCCAGCTACTGGAAAATGTAACCCCTCAAAAACATTTTTAGCGGTTCCTTCAGTAACCACAGCTTCCATACTTTCTTTTGCAGCTTTTACTGTAGCATCAGAGCAAATATTTTCATTAAGAATAATGGGAGAAAAATTTTGCTGCAAAATTCCTCCCCGTTCAATTTTATTTACCAAATAAGGTTTCATCATTTTCCCATCATTTGCAATAGCATTATAAAGTGTAAGTGTTTGAAGTGGGCTTACTTGTATGCCATAACCAAAACTTACGGTAACCATATTCATAATCCCGCCATTATTCTTTTCGAAAGAGGTCATTGTTGGTTTTGCAACATCAGAAAGATCAACTGGCGAAGGCAAGTCCAAATTGTAGTTATGCAAATACGATTTAAACTTTTGTGGATTAGAAGCAAATGTGTTATACGCCAATTTGCTCATGCCCACATTGGAGCTATGCGCAAAACATTCTTTAATTGTCAAATTACTTTTTGGCGAACGTTCCGCATCGGTTACATTTCTAGGTCCAACAACCATACTTCCATGATTTCCTACTTCAATCAATTCATTTAATGATAATTTTTTTTCTTCAAGTACAGCTAATAGTGTTGCTAGTTTTATAGTTGATCCTGGTTCGGTAACATGTAACGCATAATTATCATTTTCCCAATAACCGCCTTCTTTGTTTTTACCAAGATTTGCAATTGCTTTTATTTTACCTGTTTTAACTTCCATTACAATAGCAGTTCCATATTCCGATTCACTGCTTTGCATCATTTTTAATAATGCTGAACTGGTAATGTCTTGCATGTTTACATCCAATGTGGTAATTATATCTTTTCCACTTTCGGGCTCAATTTGATATCCATCTACAGGAACAGCAACACCGCCTGCAATAAAACGAACCAAGCGTTGTCCTTTTTGACCTGTAAGTAAACTGTCGAAACTTTTTTCAAGTCCAACATTTTGCTTTTTTACTTTTCCATTGCTTGCTATATATTCTCTTGACAGACCAATTGTTCGATTAGCCAATAATCCGAATGGCATTAATCGTTTGCTATTCTCTTCAACAATAATTCCACTTTTATTCCTTCCAAGTTTTGCGAGAGGAAAATCGCGAAAGGCTTTATAATCTTGATACTCCAATTTTTTCTTCAACAAATAGTATCGTTCTTTATTTTTATACGCCTTTTTTAATTCCTTTTTATATAGGGACGCATCTTTATCTTTGAAATATGATGATAATGAAACTGCAAATGAATCAATGTTTTCTTTAAACCTTTTTCCATTTTTTTCTCGTAAGCCATCGGCTAAAAAATCAATATAGATATCAAATGTGGGCAACGAAGTGCTCAGCATTTGTCGATCTTCACTATAAATGGTTCCGCGTCCAGCATCAATTTCCTCAATTCTTTGATGCAAACTATCGCTCATGCTTTTCCAATAATTGCCTTGAACTTGTTGAATGTAAATGGCTCGTCCTAGTACTAACGAGCTCAGCAATACAATGCCAAGAAAACTCAGATAAACTCTCCACAATATGTCCCGTTTTACTTTCATTAATTTTATTCTTTCCCTTTTTGAATAGTTGCTTCTATGTTTAATACAGTAGGTGCACCGGTCAACTCCTTTAATCCCAACGGACCTACTGCGTTTATTAATTCACTTTGTTTACTACGAAACATCATTTCACTTTTCACTATTTTATATTCATATTGTAATTCTTTAACCTCTTTTGCAGTTTTGTTTATATTCCGAATGGCATTCTCGGCATAATGACCGTTATAGATATATACTACTGCTAAACCTGTGAGGAATAAAAAAAATGGAAGCTGATGAACTAAAGAATGATAGCTCAACCAGTTTTTCCAACTTATTTTTTTTCCCGATTCCATTTTATACTTTCTTCATTTTATTTTTAAAGACTATCTGCAATTTTTTCAGCTACTCTTAATTTTGCACTTCTTGACCGCGGATTTTTTTTCCTTTCTTCCTCCAAAGACTCAATTGGTTTTTTCGTAATTACACGCAACTCATTTTTATTCTCTGTCATAGTAAAAGGATTTTCTTCCTTCATATCAAATGTGCCATGACGGAAAAAATTTTTTACTAACCGATCTTCTAATGAGTGAAACGTAATGATGGCAACTCTGCCACCGGGTTCTAGGATAGATGGAATTTGCTCCAACATTTCTTTTAACGCACCCAGCTCGTCATTTACTTCGATACGCAAAGACTGAAATACTTGAGCGAAATACTTATTGGGATTCCCCTTCACTACACTGTGAAGTGCATTCTTGAAGGATTCAATTGTTTTCAATGATGAAACATGACGAACTTGAACTATAGTTTTTGCCAATGTTTTGGCGTTCGTAACTTCTCCATACTTTTCAAACATCAAATGCAATTGCTCCTCTGAATAACTTGATACAATATCAAAAGCAGTAAGTGTTTGGCGCTGATCCATTCGCATATCCAACTCAGCATTAAAGCGATAAGAAAATCCTCGCTCGGCTTTATCAAACTGATAACTACTAACTCCTAGGTCGGCTATAATGCCATCTACTTTTAAAATACCTTGAAGTTTTAGAAAGCGCTGGAGGTGACGAAAGTTTTGAGGTATAAAAATTATTCTTGGATCATTGGGAATATTTTTAACAGCATCTTCATCTTGATCAAAGGCAATTAGTTTTCCCTGAGTATTTAATTCTTCTAAAATTGATGAAGCGTGTCCACCACCACCAAAAGTACAATCCACATAAACACCATTTGGATGGATATTTAAACTTTTTTTTAACTCTTGCAGTAATACAGGTATATGATATAATTGTTCCGTCATAAGAAATAATAAATTGGAATTAAAAATGTGTGATGAGATAACTGTTTAAATTCTCGTTTCATTTTTAAACCTTCTTTATTCTTTCTTATTTCCATTCGCCATCACTTCATTCGCCAACTTGCTGAAATCATCCGCAGAAAAAGTGTCAAAGAGCTGATGATACTTACTCCTATCCCATATTTCAATTTTATTAACCGCCGCAACTAGAACTATATCTTTTTGTAAACCGGCATGTTCTTTTAAATTCGGTGGCATCAATAATCGTCCGGCAACATCTGGTTCAAGAGGTGTAGCTCCATTTAAAAAAAACCGCCTAAACTCTCTTACTTTCGAATCGAAATCATTCAACTTGCTGATATCTGCAAATAGCGGTTCCCATGTTTTAATTGGATATAAAGTCAGGCATTTTTCAAACCCTCTGTTTATTACAAACCGTACTTCTTCGCCCTCGGGTAATTGCCTTTTTAATCCAGCAGGAAGCAGAAACCTCCCCTTTGTATCTAATGTGGCCTCATATTCACCTAAAAAACTAATCATTATCAACAGTTTGTAAATTTTTCAACTAATTCACACAAAATAACACTTTTTCCCACTTCTATTCCAAATTTTAGCTGTATTAATTTTTCCCCATAAAAAAATTGTCTGAAAGCTTTGCCCATAAAGAATTCTATCCATTTTAAGTGGTTTTATTATAAAAATCATGTGGATTACTGTGGATTAGTGTTAATAGGGATCTGAATTGAATAGCAATTGTATCTTCGTACTTCATCAAATTGCGATAGTTAGTCGCTACGAAATGCATCCAAAAAACCTTTCCATAAAAGACTTTAGCTATAGTCTCCCAGCAGATCGAATTGCAAAATTTCCATTAGAAAAAAGAGATGGCTCCAGGCTATTAATTTATAATCAAGGTGTTATTTCAAAGGATCTGTATCAAAATATTGCTAACCATATTCCTGAAAATTCACTTGTAATTTTTAATGATACCAAAGTAGTAGAAGCACGGATATTGTTTGAAAAAACTACGGGTGGTATGATTGAAATTTTTTGTTTGAATACTCACGAACAATATTCTGATATTACCCTTGCACTAAAACAAAAAAAAAATGTATTGTGGCATTGTTTAATTGGTGGAGCATCAAAATGGAAACATGGTCAAATACTCGAGAAGAAAGTTTTTTTTGAAAAAAAAGAATTTACTCTCAAAGCTCAGTTGGTAGAAAAAAAGAAAGAAAGCTTTATTGTTTTATTAAGTTGGGATGAATTGGATTTAAGTTTTGCTGAAGTACTACATGTGGCCGGCGAAATACCTCTTCCCCCTTATTTAAAAAGAAAAGTAGAGTCAACAGATGCTGATCGTTATCAAACTTTTTATGCAAGAGATAATGGTTCCGTTGCAGCACCAACAGCAGGCTTACATTTTACAGAATCGATTTTTAAATCTTTTACACAAAAAAACATTTCAAAAGATTTTGTAACGCTCCATGTGGGTGCTGGTACTTTTAAACCTGTTACCACTGACCGAATGGAAGAGCATGAAATGCATAGTGAATATATCATTGTATCCAAAGCAACAATTGAAAATATATTAAAACACCTTAAAAAAAATATCATAGCTGTTGGCACCACTTCCTTTAGAACAATTGAAAGTTTATATTGGATGGGAGTAAAAATAATTAATAAAGAACCTGAAAACTTATCACTCAGTCAATGGGAAATATATGATTTGGAAACAGAAAACATTGCTCCTCAATTAGCATTGAATGCTCTATTACTTTGGATGAATGAAAATGGATTCAGCCGCATTATTGCACAAACAAAAATTATTGTTGCTCCGGGGTATAAGCCTAAAATAGTGAGTGCTTTGGTCACAAATTTTCATCAACCCCAGTCAACTTTATTACTATTAATTGCATCTTTGATTGGCAATGATTGGAAAAAAGTTTATGAGTTCGCCTTACTTCATAATTATCGCTTTCTCAGTTATGGTGATGGAAATTTAATTTGGATCAATGAAACAATAACTTGATATCAAACACTTTCTTTTTTAAACGGAATTTTTAATCTCAAAGTACTTCCCTTTCCTAATACACTATCTATATTTATTACCCCGCCATGTGCTTCCACTATACTTTTCACATACGATAATCCCAGCCCAAATCCTTTTACATTATGGATATTACCCGTATGTGCTCTGTAAAATTTTTCAAATACTTTCTTTACTGTCTCTCGATTCATACCAATACCATTGTCGTTGAAACAAATATCCAAGTGACTTCCATTGCTTTTAGTGGAAATAGTAATTTGGGGAATTACATTTTCTCTTGAATATTTTATTGCATTATCCAACAAGTTACTGATGACTCCTCTAAAATGTACTTCGTCTCCTTCAATCAAATCGTTTGTTGCTAGTACTTGTAAATCCACTTCCCCATTTTTTTCTTTTAATTGCAATGAAAAACTTTCAACCACTTCCCGTATTAATTGATGTACAAAAATGGGCTGCAGCATTAAATTCACTTTTTGTTTATCCAATAAAGCCGCCTTTAAGATAACTTCCACTTGACGATTCATCCGCTGGTTTTCTTCTTTTATTATACTTCCAAAATATTCCACCTTTTCTTTATTGCCAGCAATCTTTTCATTCTTAATAGCATCTACTGCAAGTGAAATGGTGGCTAAAGGAGTTTTAAACTCGTGCGTCATATTATTAATAAAATCGCTTTTTATTTCACTCAGCTTTTTTTGACGTATCAACGTATTAATAGTTAGATAAAAAGCTGAAAAAATGATTAGCGTAAACAATAGTGCAGTAGCAATTTGCCAACGAAGAGATTTTAACACCATGTTTTTACTTTCTTGTACAACTATTACAAGCAATTCATTGGGAGCAAGGCTTTCGGACATATTTCCGGCAGAAGAAATAATTGGATATTGGCTATAATAGCTATGCAAACTATCATTAAACAAACCCAAGAAATTGGACGACTGACGTTCCCAATAACCCACCATATCCCAGGAAGTTGTAGATGCTAATGCAAATTCAAAATGTACATCTCGTAATCCATTTGCATTAAATGTTTTTTTAATTTTTTCATACAACTGAGCCGAACTAAGTCTGCTGGCTACTGTTGTAGGTCGTAACATTTCGAGCGAAAATTCATCTTGCTTTCCAAACCAACCCTTCCCTTGTAAAACAATGCTACTCTTTATATCGCTTAACTCTTTCCCTACACTATTAGTTGCATCTACTACTTGATGGCGTAACTGTTCTTGTTTTATCAAAATCATACTATTAATCCAAGAAAGTTGAATTACAATAATCCCAATTAAGGAAAGTGTCATTAACAGAAGTATGATCGGAAATATTTTCTTCACTTAAAATTGAACTTTTAAAATTAAGTCGATAGGAACAAAGATAATATCTGGTTCACTTTCAAAATCTTCAACTTTTTTTGCGCTATATTTTTAACAGATGTTTATGCCACAATAGAACCTTTAGGATTTATTTTAGATAGATTAATAAAATTATTAGTCTTAAATTAGATTTATGATTCAGCCCGCTAAAGGTGTTTTACTCATTTCAGAACCATTTTTAAAGGACCCCAATTTTATGAGAACTGTAGTTTTTCTATGTGAGCACAACGATGAAGGAAGTATTGGCTTTGTATTAAATAGAAAGTATGAAGTAGAGGTGGGAAAGTTAATGCCCGAATTGGAGGATGATTCCATTCCTATTTATTACGGAGGGCCTGTTCAAATGGACACGATTCATTTTATTCATCAATATCCAGATGAAATTCCCGGAGGAATACAAGTAGTTCCCGGTGTGTATTGGGGTGGCGATTTTGAAATATTAGTTGCATTAATTAAAAAACAAATTATTGACATCAACAAAATTCGTTTTTATATTGGCTATAGTGGATGGAGTTCGGGACAGTTGCTTGATGAATTAAATGAAAAAACATGGTTAACAGTTCAAGCAACACGCAAATTAATTTTTCAAAAAAATGATAAAGAAATTTGGAAAGATGCACTTAAAGAATTGGGAGGGGAATATGAAATGCTGATCAACTTTCCAATAGACCCGCAATTAAATTAAATAAAAAAGTCCTTGGATTTTATCAAAGGACTTTCAATTTCTTCTAACATCGATTTCATTATTCAACCGCAACTGCGGCTTCTACTAAAACAGTTATTTTATTATTAAGCACTTCAACAAATCCACCTTTGATATCAAAATTGGCAATATGATTTTGTTTGTCTTTCAACACCTTCAATCGTCCTGCTTTTAAGGCTGATACAAGTGGAGCGTGCTTTTCCAATATTTCAAAACTTCCGCTAATGCCGGGCAATTGTACTCCGTAAACGTCTCCGCTGTAAAGTTTTTTTTCCGGACTAAGTATTTCTAAGTTCATATTTTTAAAACTATATGTTACCCTTGTGCAGCAGCTAATAATTTTTTACCTTTTTCAATTGCATCATCAATAGAACCAACTAGGTTGAATGCTGCTTCCGGATACTCATCTACTTCACCATCCATAATCATATTGAAACCGCGTATGGTTTCTTCAATTGGAACCAATACACCTTTTAAACCAGTAAATGCTTCGGCAACGTGGAATGGTTGCGATAAGAAACGTTGTACCTTTCTTGCACGAAATACTGTCATTTTATCTTCATCACTCAATTCATCCAAACCAAGAATTGCAATAATATCCTGCAACTCTTTGTAGCGTTGTAACATTAATTTTACTTTATTCGCGCAATCGTAGTGAAGATCCCCTACAATCTTTGGAGTTAAAATTCTTGAAGTTGAATCCAGTGGATCTACCGCAGGATAAATACCTAAGTCGGCAATTTTTCTAGACAATACGGTTGTTGCATCCAAATGTGCAAATGTTGTTGCAGGAGCTGGATCGGTTAAGTCATCCGCAGGAACATACACAGCTTGAACTGAAGTAATAGATCCGTTTTTGGTGGAAGTAATTCTTTCTTGCATCAATCCCATTTCTGTAGCCAGTGTTGGTTGATAACCTACTGCTGAAGGCATACGACCTAATAATGCAGATACCTCAGAACCTGCTTGTGTGAAACGAAATATATTGTCAACGAAAAATAAAATGTCTTTTCCTTTACCTTGTCCGTCACCATCACGGAAATATTCTGCAACAGTTAATCCGCTAAGCGCAACACGTGCACGAGCACCGGGAGGTTCATTCATTTGTCCAAAAACAAAGGTTGCTTTTGAATCCTTCAATCCTTCCATATCTACTTTCGATAAATCCCAACCACCTTTTTCCATACTGTGCTTGAACTCGTCGCCGTATTTCATAATTCCGGCTTCAATCATTTCACGCATCAAGTCATTTCCTTCACGAGTTCTTTCACCCACTCCTGCAAAAACTGATAAACCTGCGTAAGATTTTGCAATATTGTTAATGAGTTCTTGAATCAATACGGTTTTTCCAACTCCAGCTCCACCAAACAAACCAATTTTTCCTCCTTTTGCGTACGGTTCAATAAGATCAATTACTTTAATACCGGTATATAAAATTTCGGATGCTGTACTTATATTTTCAAATGCCGGTGGCTTGCTGTGAATAGGCCTTCCGTTTACTTTAGATACCGGTGGTAATCCATCAATAGGGTCGCCGGTTACATTAAAAAGCCTACCATTAATTGCCTCGCCAATTGGCATGGCAATGGCAGCGCCTGTATCCGTTACTTTCATACCCCGCACAAGGCCTTCTGTTCCATCCATGGCAATACAACGAACACTATCTTCTCCCAAATGCTGCTCCACCTCCAACACTAAAATATCGCCATTTTGTCTTTTCAATTCCAATGCGTTAAAAATTTCGGGTAGTTTGCCGTCGAACTGAACATCAATAACGGCGCCAATGATCTGCTTTATCTTTCCGGTACTTGCCATATAAGTATTTTAAAAAAGGGGTTATTTGAGGGCGCAAAGGTAAGGGTGTAAAAAGGAATTGCCAATTCAAAAACCACTTTTTAAAGTTCAAACTCTACTTTTGCAAATAGTCAAAGCTTTTATGAACCTAATCGAAGTTACAACCTCTAGTTTAGCAAAAGATTTTATCTCAGTCAATGTGGAATTGAATAAAGACAATTCCAATTACATTCGCCCGTTGGATAAAGATGTTCGGGCAGTTTTTGATAATAAGAAAAACAAATCTTTTCAATCGGGCAAGCTTATCCGCTGGATTGTAACGACCGAAACCGGAGAACTGATTGGCAGAATTGCCGCTTTTGTACAACCTAAATATAAAAATAAAGGTGATGAATTTGCCGTAGGTGGCATCGGTTTTTTCGATTGCATCAATAATCAAGCTACCGCCAACCTACTGTTTGATGCTGCCAAGAAGTGGTTGTTACAACAAAAGGTTCAAGCAATGGATGGTCCAATAAATTTTGGAGAACGCGATCGCTGGTGGGGACTTTTGATAGATGGTTTTGAACCTCCTCTTTATGGAATGAATTATAATCCCACCTATTACCAAAATTTATTTGAAACATATGGCTTTCAAGTTTTTTATAATCAAATTTGTTGGAAAATAGGTTTACCTAAAAAAAGCGGACAACTAGCTCCCCGGCTTTATCAAGCACATAAAAAATTTGCCTTGAATCCAGATTATAAAACAGCTGCTATAGATAAAAACAAGTTGGAAAAATTTGCATCCGACTTTACTTCTATTTACAATAAAGCATGGGCTATTCATGAAGGAAATAAAGAAATGAAAACGGAAGATGCGTTAAAACTTTTTACTACCATGAAACCTGTGATGGATGAAAATGCCATTTTTTTTGCATATCATAAAAATGAGCCCATTGCATTATTTATCAGCCTTCCTGATTTAAACCAAATTTTTAAATTTCTTGATGGCAAGTTTAACTGGTGGGCAAAATTGAAATTTCTTTTCCTTAAAAAAACAAAAAGTTGTACCCGATTGGTGGGTATTATTTATGGGTTGATTCCAGAATTTCAAGGATCCGGTGTCGATTATTTTATGCTGGCGGAAGCCGAGAAAGTGTTGATTGAAAAAACTAAGTATGAGAGCTTCGAAATGCAATGGCAAGGAGATTTTAATCCGAAGATGCTAAATATTTCAAAAAATTTGGGCGCTAAACAAAACAGAAGATTAGTTACCTATCGGTATTTATTTGACCGTACCAAAGAATTCAAAAGGCATCCCTTGATAAATTAAGTTGCTGCTGAGATTCGAAATTTTTTTTGTGCGCAAAAACAAAACTAACAACACCAAAAACTACTTATTATTGCAAAGTCTTGATCGTTAATATCGGTGTTCATTTTTATTTCGTATGCAAAAATTTATTGTTTCAGCTCGAAAATATCGTCCGCAATTGTTCGATACTGTTGTAGGGCAATCCCATATCACAACAACGCTGAAAAATGCAATTAAATCAAATCAGCTAGCTCATGCTTTTTTATTTTGCGGTCCTCGTGGTGTTGGTAAAACTACTTGCGCCAGAATTCTAGCCAAAACCATCAATTGCGAAAATCAAACAAAAGATGGCGAAGCTTGTAATACCTGTCGATCCTGCATTTCCTTTGACGAAGGAACTTCTCTCAACATGCACGAATTGGATGCTGCTTCCAATAATTCAGTGGAAGATATTCGTTCGCTGGTAGATCAAGTTCGATTTGCACCGCAAGCAGGTAACTATAAAGTTTATATTATTGATGAAGTACACATGTTGAGTACTTCGGCGTTCAATGCATTTTTGAAAACACTGGAGGAGCCTCCCTCCTATGCTATTTTTATTTTAGCAACAACTGAGAAATATAAAATTATACCCACCATTTTAAGTCGTTGTCAGATTTTTGATTTTAAACGAATTACACAGAAAGATACAGTTGAACATTTGGAAAATATTTGTAGTAAAGAAACTATTAAAAATGAAAAAGCTGCCCTTCAAATTATTGCTCAAAAAAGTGAAGGCTGTATGCGTGATTCACTCAGTATTTTAGACAAGTTGGTTAGTTTCTCCAATGGCGAACTTACGTATGCCAATGTTGTTGAACATTTAAATATTTTGGATGCCGATTATTATTTCAAATTGTTGAACTGCTTGCGCACGCAAAATCTTTCCGACACACTTTTATTGTACGATGACGTTAATAGTAAAGGATTTGAAAGCGATATTTTATTAAATGGATTCTCAGAGTTTATCAGAAATCTATTAGTTTGTCAGGATGAAAGAGCAGCAGTTTTATTAGATGTTACTGAAAACTTTAAAGAGCAATACCGTCAAACCGCAAAAACAGTTTCGCCAGAATTTTTAATTAGTAGCCTCAATATATTGCATGAAGCTGAAATCAATTATAAAGCAGCACGCAATAAACGTCTGCATGTAGAATTGGCTTTTATTAAACTATGTTATTTACAACAAGCCATTGAACTGAGTACTGATACAAATGTTGTAATTAAAAAAAAAATGATTGACGGAATCAAGCCGGTCAATTATCGAGAAATAATTCCATTTGAAAGCAATAATCATAAAACAATAGAACTGAAGCCAACAGAAGCTTCATTACTTGTAGAAACTCCAGCATCTAATATTGTAAACGAACCTCCAAAACAAAACCTCATTACTAAAGATGAAAAACAGAAAGGCACAAAACTTTCTGCACTTGCAAATATTCGGCGTCAAGTAAAAGGAAATGGAACAAACGGAAATTTCAACACAACCCAACCACTGAATCAAGAATCTTTACAGCAAGCTTGGAATGAATACATAACTCAGTTGCGAAAAGAAAAAGATCCCGCTGCTACAAATTTTGAAATGACAGAACTGCGCATTCAAGACGACAATAATTTTATTGCATTGGTTACCAACAAAATTCAGTTCCGATTTATTGAACAAAGCGGAACGAAAGTTTCTCAGTTTTTGAGAGAGAAACTGAATAATAGCTTATTGCAGTTTTTTATTGTAATGGAAGAAAATAAAGAAGAAAAACTTCTTGGCGATATTCCACTCAGTGCTCGAGACCAATATCAAAAAATAATTGAAGAATATCCACTTGTAAAAGAATTGAAGGAGCGATTACGATTGGATTTGGAATATTAAGCCCAACCGAATTCATCATTTTATCTTAATTTCGGCACTAAATTTAATCCCGTATGGCAGAAGTAATTTTAATGCCTCGTTTGAGTGATACTATGACCGAAGGAGTGGTAGCGGCTTGGCATAAAAATATAGGTGACCCTGTAAAAAAAGGCGATTTACTTGCCGAAATAGAAACCGATAAAGCTACTATGGAATTAGAAAGTTATAAAGATGGTATATTATTACACATTGGTATTGCCAACGGTGGCAAATTACAAGTCAACGATTTATTGGCAATTATCGGAGCCCCAAACGAAGACATCAGTAGTTTAATAAACAAAAACTCCGTTGTTGCTGAAAAGGAAGAATCAAAAATCATAGAAAAGCAATCAAAACCAGAACCAGAAATAGTTGTGGAAGTGAAAAAAGCAGATGTTGTAATTTTTGAATCTGATACTGACGAAAGACTTAAAGCATCTCCTCTTGCAAAAAAACTTGCCAAAGAAAAGGGCATTAACATTGCTTCCATTCAAGGAAGTGGCGATGGTGGAAGAATAATAAAATCAGACATTGATAATTTTAGAATTGCTGTGTCGAGTGAAAATAAGATTTCACTAACTCCCTCTTTTGATTCAGTTGACGGACAAGAAAATTATTCTGATACACCCAATAGTCAAATGCGAAAAGCAATTGCAAAAAGGTTAACAGAAAGTAAGTTTTCTGCTCCACATTTCTATCTAACAATGGAGTTGAATATGGATAACGCTTTGGCAATGCGGGCGCAAATAAACGAATTGGGTTCAGTAAAAATATCTATTCAAGACCTGATAATTAAAGCTGCCGCATTTTCACTAAAACTTCATCCAGCAGTCAATTCATCTTGGATGGGCGATTTCATTCGAACCTATTCACATATTCATATCGGTAGTGCTGTGGCTGTTCCGGAAGGTTTAATGGTTCCGGTTATCAAATTTGCAGATCAAAAATCATTTTTTCAAATTGCAGCCGAAGCCAAAGAATTATATACAAAAGCAAGAGGGAAAAAACTTCAACCCAATGAGTTTTCAGGAAATACATTCACCATTAGCAATTTAGGTATGATGGATATTGAAGAATTTACTTCCATTATCAATCCGCCAGATAGTTGCATCATGGCTGTAGGAAAAATAAAAGAAATTGTGACAAAAAAAGATGCCGGCTTTGGCACCACAAACGTGATGAAAGTGACACTGAGTTGCGATCACCGATGCGTTGATGGAGCGGTAGGTGCTTCTTTTTTACAAACGTTTAAAAAATTTGTAGAAAGTCCAATTTCCATGTTACTCTAATTAGAAACGTTTGCCCTAAATTCCTTTATTTTTTCAAGTAATAATGAAATGTTTCCGAATTGTTAATACTTGAAAAATATATACGATTCAAGAAACCGATTCGAAAAAAGCTTAAATTTGAATTGGTGAAACACTTAATTACCATCTTACTTTTTACTTTTTGTGCCGCTACTTATACTGCTGCGCAAAAATTGCCTGTTTCTGAAACTCAACAACGGATTATGAAGTATTATCCAAATCCTGCTGTTTCCTATATTAAATTTGATTTTCAAAATGAATTCACCAAAGGATACAGTATTCAAGTTGTCAGTTTTATTGGGAAAAAAGTGTACGAAGAAAAAAACATAAACAATAGCACCACGTTAGAACTGTCCAATTTTCCACGAGGAATTTATATATATCAGCTCAAAAATAGTTTCGGGCAAATCATTGAATCGGGAAAATTTCAGGTTTTAAAATAACCTAGTTCATAAATTCTCTTCTAAAAATTACAGCACTTTAACTCAATTGTTTCTCCTTTGTATTGAAAATCAAGCTTTTCTTGTACTGCGACAATTTGTCTTTGCGATTAACTTGGCAGAATTATTGAGAAACATACCTTTGCGTTCAATTTTAAAAAAAAGCGACAAATAGTTATGAAGGAAGAAAAGGAACAGGCAAAACAGCAGGAACAATCAGAAGAAGCAAATAATGAAGCAGCAGACAACAACTCTATTGATAGTACAAGTGAAGAAAGTTTGTTGCAAGAGCCAGTAGATATATCGTCTGAAGTAGATTTATTAAAAATACAACTTGCCGAAGCTCAAGATAAATTGCTGCGAAAAATTGCAGAGTTTGATAATTTTAAAAAAAGAAATTCAAGAGAACGTATAGAATTAATTCAAACAGCTGGAAAAGAAGTACTCTTAGATTTGTTGAGTGTTTTGGATGATTGCGAACGTGCAGAAAAACAAATGGAATTCAACCAAGATGCAACACAAATAAAGGAGGGGGTCAATCTTGTTTTTACAAAATTGAAAAATACATTAGCTGCAAGAGGATTGAAACCCATGGAATCGCAGCATCAAGTATTTAATCCGGATATTCACGAAGCTATCACTGAAATTGCTGCACTTCAAGAAGATTTAAAAGGTAAAGTAATTGATGAAATTGAAAAAGGTTATTATTTGAATGATAAAATTATTCGCTTCGCTAAAGTAATTGTAGGCAAGTAAAAATATATGTCAAAAAAAGATTATTACGAAGTTTTGGGCGTAGGAAAAACTGCTACTGCTGATGAAATAAAAAAAGCGTACAGAAAAGTGGCTATGCAATTTCATCCCGATAGAAATCCGGGAGACAAAGCTTCTGAAGAAAAATTTAAAGAAGCTGCCGAATCGTATGAAATATTAAGCGATACTGATAAAAAAGCACAATACGATCGTTATGGGCATGCAGGTGTAAGTGGCAGTGGTCGTGGATTTGGTGGTGGCGGAATGAATATGGAAGATATCTTCAGTCAATTCGGAGATGTTTTTGGCGATGATGTGTTTAGTAGTTTTTTTGGTGGAGGAAAAGCACGTTCATCAAAAGGTAGAGGAGTAAGAGGAAATAATCTTCGCGTAAAAATTAAACTCACTTTTGAAGAAATTGCAAAAGGAGTATCAAAACAAATCAAAGTTAAAAAACATGTAAGTTGTAGTACTTGCGGCGGTAATGGTGCAAAAGATAAAGGAAGTTTTCACAATTGTAGTACCTGCGGTGGAATTGGTCAGGTTAAACGAGTTACCAATACATTTATGGGGCAAATGCAAACCGTTACTACTTGCCCTACTTGCAATGGCGAAGGAACAACAATAACTAATAAATGTACTACTTGTAAAGGCGATGGACGAGGATATGGCGAAGAAACTGTATCCATAAATATTCCTGCTGGAGTACAGGAAGGAATGCAATTAAGTGTTCCTAATAAAGGAAATGCCGGAGAAAGAGGTGGATCGCCGGGAGATTTAATTGTGCTTATTGAAGAAGAACCACATAAAGAATTACAGCGTGATGGCATACACGTTGCTTATGAACTTTATATTTCTTTTCCCGATGCTATTTTTGGAAAACATGTAGAAGTTCCAACACTCGATGGTAAAGCAAAAATTAAAATACCAAATGGTACACAGGGTGGTAAAATATTCAGACTAAAAGGGAAAGGTTTTCCTGCTGTAAATAGTTATCAGCGTGGCGATCAATTGATTCTAATCAATGTTTGGACGCCACAACATTTATCATCAGAAGAAAAATCTCAGTTAGAAAAATTAAATGAATCGTCCAACTTTAAACCCAATCCCGATAAATCAGAAAAAAGTTTTCTAGATAAAATGAGAGAACTATTCAGCTAGCCCTTTTCTTCTTTTTAATTTTACCGTATAAAGCTCTTGCCTTATACACTAATTCAACAAACTGACTTTGATTTAAATCTGTTGGATTCGCAGCTTCGCTAGCTTGAAAGAGTACATCGCCCCATGTTGCCTCTTTAATATATTCCGATGATTTTAACAATGAACCAAACATAATAACCGCTGTGGCAAGACGATAGTTTGCATTTAGTTTTGCAAAAGGAATTAGATCATACTTAAAATTCATATTTAATTCCTGACGCACTGTATCCATAGGAATGTGATAATTTAATTTAACCTGAAAAAAATCCCCTGCTATCTTTTTTTGATCAATGCTACTATTAGCTTGGATTTCAAATGCTATTGTTAGCGAATAACCAGATCCAATTTCACCGCCATCAATAATTGAAAGTGAATCAACCATGGCAACTGCTTTATTATCAAATCCAATCAACCGATAAGCAGAAACTATGGAAGGATTAAATTGTAGTGTCATAAAAACATCATCAGCCACAGTATAAAGAGTTTGAGCAAATTCTTTTAGCAATATTTTATCGGCTTCATAATAATTATCCAAATAGGCAAAATTTCCATTACCCGTTCTTGCCAACATTTGAATTCGGGAATCTTTATAATTTCCCATTCCAACACCCAAGGCAGTTAGATAAATTCCATTTTCTCGATGTTGCATAATTAATTCTTCCAACTCCTTCTCTGTTTTTAATCCTACATTAAAATCACCGTCAGTAGCCATTATAATTCGATTATTACCTCCTTCAATGAAATAATTTTTTGCAAGCGTATACGCCAATCGAATACCTGAAGCACCTGGTGTAGATCCGCCAGGAGATAACGCATCAATAATTTTATTAATTTTTTGCTTTTCACAACCTCCCGTAGGAAGTAATAATACGCCAGTTGCTCCTCCATACACTACTATGCTTACCGTATCTTTTTCTCGCAATTGTGCTACTAAATTTTTAAATGCAGATTGTATCAAGGGCAATCGATTAGGCATATCCATCGAACCCGAAACATCAATAAGAAAAATCAAATGTGCCGACGGAAGTGTATCGAAGTCAACTTGTTTAGAAAAAATATTCAAAAACAATAGTTGGCTTTCTGCATTCCACGGACAGGTTGTTGTTGTCGCTTTTATTTTAAATAGCGAATTCTGATCTGGAGCCTGATAGTCGAAATTAAAATTGTTAAGCATTTCTTCAATTCTTATGGCATCAGGCGGCACAGCCATTCCCAGATTGATAAATCTTCTTACATTACTATAAGAAGCTCTATCAACATTTAATGCTATTCCGGTTGACGGATAGTTTTCAGTTTTCACAAAAGAGTTTTCTATCAAACTGGCATAGGTTTCTTCAACCGGTATCCAATTTCGAAATTCTTTCCCTTCCACATTTTTAGTAAGTGAGAGTAACTTATCTTTTTTAATATTTGTGGATGCAATCGGCTTTCTCTTCAAAACCATATTAAAATAAACGCCTGCTTTTACAGCTAATTTTTCTGAAATATAACCGTCTAATGAAAAAAATAATGTGTCGAATTGCTTAGCGGAAGAAATACCAAATGATCCATAGTTTCCAGTAAAATAAACAAAACCAGAACTCTGCAAAACAATTTTTACATTTTGCAATAGAAATCCAGTCTCGTCTTTTACTTCCCCACGCAAATAAAATTGTTGCGCAAGCAACGACGAAAAAGTAAACTGTAATAGAAGTATGTATGAAACTGCTTTCAAAGGAAAATTATCTCCTTCAAAGTACGTGAAAATTGAATTTAAAGAGTGTTTTTTATTACACTAACTGATAAATCTCTTTAAAATTTCTACCCAATCCATCGTAATCCAATCCGTAACCAACCACAAACTTATTGGGAATCGAAAACCCAAGATAATCAACAGGAATGGGAAATTCCAGCGCATCGGGCTTATTCAACAATGCGGCAATTTTTAACGATGCCGGTTGCTGATGTATCAATTTAGGAATAAACTCATTTAGTGTTTTTCCTGTGTCTACAATATCTTCAATAATAATGATATCTTTTTCAAACAAATCAACGTCGAGTCCGATAGCAGTTAAAACCTGTCCACTGGATGTCATTCCTTTATATGAAGCAAGTTTTATAAAACATAATTCAGCATCAATAGTTAATTGTTTAAATAAATCTGAAGCAAACATAAAAGAGCCATTCAGAATTGCAATAAATAAAGGACGCCTTCCCACATAATCTTTATTAATGGCTATTGCAATTTTTTTAATTTGATCTTGAATTTCTGTCTCGGAAAGATATAATTCAAATTTTTTATCGAGTACCTGAACCGTAGGTTGCATAAAACTAGATTTAAATTATCGATGCCTTTTGCTTGTGTTGATCAGAAGGAGTCTGTAAACGAAGATACAAAACAGAACCAACCAGTGGAATCTCATTCAGTTTTAAAAAATTGTACTCCAGTAAACTCTCTAACCTAATGCCTTCTGTTTGCGCAATGGAGTATAATGATTCGCCAACCTGAACGATATGTGTTTCATGTGCGCCAACCTTTCTTTTCCGTTGCAAAAAAATCAATTGATCATTAGTTAAAAATTCTTGTTCAGCTAGTTCGTTGAATTCAAACAATTTTGCCAAATCAACTCCATATTTTTTAGCAATAAACAAATAAGAGATTCCTTTTTGTGCGTATATAACTTTTGTGTTATTGATAAAAAAATCATTATCGGGATAGCTAACTTTTAATTCAATTTGATTAATTTTTGTTAAATCATCTTGAGTCATTGTTAACTCATCAGTTGGTTCTCCAATTTCCAATGCACTCATAGTAAATCGTTGCAACTGATAATCTCGAATTAATTTAATAATGACTTGAGGATATTTTGGATTAGTCGCATACCCTGCTTTTTTTAAACCGTAAGCCCAACTTTCATAATCTGTTGGACTCAACTTAAACAATGATGCATACCAAGTACGAGACAATAAAAAGTCAGAATGATCTCTGTATGAATCGAATGGTGAATTATATTTTCTAAAACACTCATTGCGCGCATCATCGGTATGACGTACTGTTGCTCCATTCCAGTCGTCTTTACACTTTATTCCAAAATGATTATTTGATTTTTTAACTAACATGCTTTCGCCAGCATTAGTTTCGTGAATTCCTTGTGCTAATTTGATGGCAGCAGGCACTCCCGTTCTTTTCATTTCACTAATGGCAATATCCTTGTAGGTATTTATATAATTCAAAATAGCAGGATTGTCTTGAGAAAAAGAAATATTATAAAAACAACCAACCAGTATTAAGATTTTTATCTGTCTAATTTTTTTGTGTATCACATTTTTTGAATTAATGTTAAACCATCTCGAACTGATAACATCACCACTTCTACATCATTTCTATTAAGGATATATTCATTAAATTTTTGAATTGCCTTTGCATTTTTTCCTTTTGGCGATTGCTCTAAAACCTGCCCATGAAATAAAGTATTGTCAGCAACGAAAAAACCATTTTTTTTAAGTTGCGGAAATACAAGTTCAAAATAATTGATATACCCTGTTTTATCAGCATCCAAAAAAACAAGATCCCAGACATCGTTTAACTTGGGAATAATTTCTGTTGCGTCGCCAATATGTAAAATAATTTTTGTACACAATTCAGATCGGTTAAAATAATTTTGAGCAATCCCTGCATCTTTTCCTCTTAGTTCGATGGTATGAATTTTTCCGTTTTCTGTTAACCCTTTTGCCAAACAAAGTGCGCTATATCCAGTAAGGGTGCCTATTTCCAATATTCTTTTGGGCTGAATCATACAACTGAACATCGTTAATAACTTACCTTGCAAATGCCCACTAATCATATTATGCTCGGGATGATTTGCTTTTGTAAAAGCAGCAAGTTCTTTCAGCAAATCATCTTCGGGTGATGAATATTTTTCTGCGTATGATTGAATTTGTGGATTGATTATTTCCAATCTAATTTTTTGCAAAGATAATCTTAAGTTACTCCTCAAATATGATTCAGGTAATTGACTATTTCACTTTTTTAGAAATAAACCAAAGACCGATAAATGTAAAAATTCCGTTTATAAGTATAAGTTCATTTCCAATTTTGTAACCCGAAAATAGATTTTCAGAAAAAATGTTTATTCCAAAATTTACATGCAGCTTAGCTTCATACCAAGCCGGATTGCTCATTATGTCTATCCCCAATGCCAGTAGTGGCGCTACAATACAAACCGTCCAAATTAATTTTTTATTCAGTTCACGCTTTGTTAAAATTCCAAAAGCAAACAGTCCCAACAGTGGGCCATATGTAATTCCTGCAAATTTTAAAATAAAATCAATAATTAATTTATCATTGATCCACTTAAAAAGCAGGACCATCAGAAAAAATACGAATGCAAAACTAAAATGAACGATCAGCCTCGTTCTTTTCTTTTCCTTTTCAGATCCTTCTTTCTTTTTAATGCCGAGTATATCAATACAAAAACAAGAAGTAAGTGAAGTAATAGCTCCGTCCACACTGGGAAATAGTGCTGATATCAAAGCGATGATAAAAATAATTCCAATGCTTCCGCTAAAAGCTTGGCTCAGTGCAATTGTGGGGAATAATTCGTCGGGTGGCACAGTAATATTTTTAGAAGCGGCGTATAAATAAAGCGCTCCTCCGAGCACCAAAAACAAAAAATTAACTAGTAGTAACACAGCCGACAATGTCAACATATTCTTTTGAGAATCTTTCAATGTTTTAACACTGATATTTTTTTGCATCATCTCTTGATCGAGCCCCGTCATTGCAATGGCGATGAACATTCCTCCAATAAGATGCTTCAATGCAAATGAACTCTCTTTGATATTCCAGTTAAAAATTTTAGTATATCCCTCATTGGACATCAGTGAAAGTGCGCCACCGATATCGGTTCCTAATGATTTAACGATAACAATTATACAAGCAATTAATCCCATCAGCATTCCTGCTGTTTGCAAGGTGTCGGTATATATAATTGTTTTTACACCGCCTTCGAATGTGTATAATAGAATCAATAAAAGAATAACGATAGTCGTTATCATAAAAGGGATACCGAACTTATTGAATATAAAAATTTGTAATACACTTATCACTAAATAAAGTCGGGCGGTTGCTCCAACAGTTCTTGAAAGTATAAAAAAGAAAGCGCCCGCTTTATGCGCATTGACTCCAAATCTTTTTTCGAGATAAGTGTAAATGCTGGTGAGATTCATACTATAATATAACGGCAACAATACAAATGCAATAACTATATAGCCCAACAAATACCCAAGTACAATTTGAAAATAATAAAAATTACCACTGCCGACACCTCCGGGAACACTCACAAACGTAACGCCACTCAACGAAGTACCGATCATTCCAAACGCAACTAACATCCAATTACTGCTACGGTTACCAATAAAAAATGCTTCGTTGCTTGAATTTTTGGACGTGTACCACGCTACTGCTAACAGCAATAAAAAATACCCAATTACAAATGAGAATAAAATCACTGGCGACATAAATAGATACTTGTTTAAAAGGTAATCTGTATTAGATTTGAGCAAGATAATTAAATATATGAAGATACAATCGCTGGCTGTTTTTTGTGGTTCAAAATCAGGAACAGATCCGTTGTTCGCACAACACGCCACTGAATTAGGAGAATTACTGTCGGCAGAAAACATTACCTTGATTTATGGTGGTGGCGGCAATGGTATTATGGGAAGTTTAGCTGATGCAATGATACAGCACAAAGGAAATGTGATTGGCGTCATCCCCAAAATATTATTAGCATGGGAACAAGAGCACAGAGAGATTACCCAACTGTTGATTGTTGATAGTATGCATGTACGAAAACAAAAAATATATGATCTCTCCGATGCAGCGATGGTTCTGCCGGGGGGATTTGGTACGTTGGATGAATTATTTGAAATGCTAACATGGAATCAACTTTCCATTCACAACAAACCCATTTTTATATTGAACTCCAATGGATTTTACGATCATCTTTTGCAGCACATGCATTTATTGGAGAAAAACGGATTTTTATACGAACCCGTCCAAAAAAGAATTACTATCTTAAATCATCCCCGTGAACTGCTTGAATTTTTATAGTCTACTTATCAAATATTTTTCCGGGATTTAAAATATTATTGGGATCAAATATTTTTTTTATCTCACGCATCAACTCTAATGATTTTTTTTCAAAAACAATATCCATAAATTCTTTTTGAATAAGCCCAATACCGTGTTCGCCACTAATAGTACCTCCCAGTTTTTTTACCAACTGAAATAATGCACGAAGACATTGAATCATTTCCGGCGAATCCTGACTATTCACTACTCCATCCTTTTTAATTCGAATATGAAGATTGCCATCACCCGCATGGCCATAGCACACAGCATTAAAATCATAAACTATTCCTAACTCTTTAACGCCATTTATTAGTGCAGGAAGTTCAGCTCTTGGCACAACCGTATCTTCTTCAATAGTATACCCGGCAAGCTTTACAGCTTCGGCTACACGTCTTCTTAATTTCCA
Organism: Chitinophagaceae bacterium; assembly: GCA_004322425.1. Lineage (GTDB taxonomy): Bacteria > Bacteroidota > Bacteroidia > Chitinophagales > Chitinophagaceae > VBAS01. The sequence goes on along the minus strand of SCVJ01000022.1, from coordinate 107,778 downwards.
CAATTCAGCTTTTTGTTGAGCATTATCAGCAAAATAAATTTCTCCGATATCATACTTTGAAAGCTTTTCGCTTATTGTTTCCATTTCACTCATCAACACATCCATATTGTTTCCGTCTACTTCAATAATTAAATGAGCTTGAACATCATCCGTAATAGGAATAGTACTATTTCCTACAAAATCATTTACAATTTTTAGGGCATTTATTTCAATCAACTCCATCGCACTCGGAACAAACCCTTCACGAAAAATATTACTTACTGCTTCTCCTGCTTCTTCTAATTTTCGAAAAGGAACAAGCATTAATAAATCAAATTTGGGGAAAGGAATTAAGCGCAAAACAATTTTGGTAACTATTCCTAAAGTGCCTTCACTACCAACAATAAGTTGTGTAAGATTATAGCCAGTAGCATTTTTTAACACGCTGGCTCCCGTCCAAATTATTTCTCCGGTTGGCAACACAATTTCCAAATTCAAAACATAATCTTTTACAACCCCATACTTTACGGCTTTCGGCCCTCCGCTATTTTCAGCAATATTTCCACCGATGAAACAAGAACCTCTACTTGCCGGATCGGGTGGATAGAATAATCCTTTTTCCTTAACCGCATTTTGCAAAACTTCCGTAATCACACCTGGCTCAGTTGTAACTTGTAAATTCCGTTCATCAATATCAAGTATTGAATTCATTCTTTCTGTGGAAAGTACTATTCCTCCGAGATGAGGTAATGCTCCGCCACTAAGCCCCGTTCCTGCTCCGCGAGGTGTAATCGAAATTTTTTCTGTATTACAAATTTTTAAAATGGCACTAATTTCAGTTGCTGTTCTTGGTTTAATAACAAGATCTGGCTGGAAAAATAAATTTTCTGTTTCGTCGTGCGCATAATGATACAGTACAGTTTCTTCTGTAAAAACAAATTGTTCGCCAACAATTTTACGGAACAGATTACAATGTTCCTCTGTGATTTTTGTCTTTCCGTTTGATTTCATTTTGGAGTAATAGAAAAGTAAAAATCGCAAATATTATTACATGAAATTGAAAAATTTCTACTTTCAGTTTTTGAAAGTAGGGCAAAGTGATTGCTTTTTATTGCCACGATAAGAATCCAAGATGCCTTGTTTGATGATTGAGAACTCCAACGCCCCTCTTCCATTATTATAATTTTTAATCGAAGAAACAGTAGCATCAAAAGTAAATGTGGCCTTCAAGTCTTTCCACATCAAACCTATAAGTGGAATGATTGATTCTTTGTGTCTGTAATAAATGCCACCCACCAATTGATATTCTCCATCTCCCGATAAATTATATTGAGCATTAAATCCACCCACACCTTCTACAGATTTTGCTTGCGTTGTAAAATAAATATTGGGATTAATGATCCATTGATTATTAATTAAAAAACTTGCATTGATAAACCCTGTGTGCCGAACAGGTACCCGATTATCAATTCCGCCTGAAGCAACGAAAAATGATTCTCGTGGTTTGTTAACGTGAAGTGCTGAATAACCGGCGTTGAAATACGTTTTTTCATTGGGGAAATAAGCATAATTTAACCCAAGCTGTACATCCAAATAATTGACGTTGTTGGAGCTTAATGAAACAGAAGTCGGCAATTTATTGTCAAAAAATTTACCATCGAATTGATCAGGAAATTTAAGATTTGTAACATTTATTTGTTTATTAGCCCAGCCAATATTGAATCCAGCACTTACCAAACTTCCCGTACCAACCAATTGATGATACGCAATAGAACCATAAAATTTAGTGGATGTTAAATTACCACTTCCCGCTACATCGTGTAAAAGAACTCCACCTAAACCAATCCACCCTGTTTCAAACTTGTTGCGAAGAAGCTGCACATCGCCAAAAGCACTTGTTGTTTTATAGGGAATTGCCATTATGGAACTCCATTGATCGCGATAATTTACACCCAATCGATAGTCCCCATCTGGAATAAAGCCCGTATTTGCCGGATTTGAAATTAATGGAGAATTTATGAATTGAGAAAAATGCAAATCCTGTGCATTCGTTTGCATTGTTGAAAACGTGCAATAAAAGAAAAATACTATAAAAATAATTCTGCTCATTTATCTTAATAACGTTATATCTCCCGTTTTAGTTGTTTTAGTTCCATCAAAAAATACTACTTCAAGGGTAAACATATACACATCGATGGGTTGTAAAACTCCCTTGTATTTCCCATCCCAACCAATATTTCTGTCATTCGATTCAAATATTTTCTGTCCCCATCGATTCCAAATGATAAATTTAATTGAAGCAATTCCAAAACCTCTAACTAATACTTTGCTGTTCACATCTCCACTATTGGGTGTAAATGCACTGGGCACTGCTACGGAAGGCACAATCAAAGTTTGAATTGGCAAACAAAAAGTGTCGGCACAGCCAAAAGAATTAATGGCGACAAGACAAGCATTAAAAAGTCCTGATGCATTGTATTGATGAATAATAGGTAAACGAGAATTTGTTAATACACTATCGCCATCACCCAATAACCATTTAAAACTAATGGCATCAATAGATGCAAGATTATTGAAAGTAGTAGGTGTATTTTCTGCAGAAGGATTTGGAGTAAAATTGAAGATGCTAATTGGTCGGCTGTTTACAGTTATTGAAAAAAATGTTGTGTCAGAAATATTACAAGTATTATTATCAGTTGCAATTAATGTAACAGTATAAAATCCGGGGAATAAATAAGCGTGAGTTGGATTTGTAGCTGTTGATGTGTTCCCATCGCCAAAATTCCAAAAGAAACTTTGTCCAGCGATTGATGTATTTGTAAATCGTGCGTTGTACGGAACGCAACCCGATGCCGGTGTAGTAAACTGAGCAACAACCAGCGGTGCAATATTGATGATTTTACTAATACTATCTGGCGAATTACAATATCCAGTATCTTGCAAATAAAGTGTAACAACGTAACTACCCGGTGCCGAATAACTATGAAACACAGACGCAGTACCTGTTACAACTGTCGGAGATCCATCGCCAAAATTCCATTTAAAAGTTTGAGCACCAAAAGGCAACAAAGGTGGAGCAACCGATAAATTATCAAATCTGTATTTCAAAGAATCGCAAGGCAATAATTTTACAGGATTAAAATCTATTAAAGCTTCTAAATCGCCAACGCGAATATTTAAGTAGGAAGTATCTCTTATATTACAAGTTGTCGGATCTTCTGCAATCAACATCACTAGATATAATCCTGTAGAATTATAAGTATGCGACACATTGGGTACTGTGGTAATTACTTGGGGTGTTCCGTCTCCAAAATTCCAGTAGTAAGTTAAAGCGTTGGCAATGCTATCAATAAAATTGACAGTTAATGGAACACAACCAGATGTGTCATTTATCACACCTCCAATTGATGATTGAATTCCGGCCTCCACTCCTGCAAAGTCAAATGAAATTTTTATCATAGCCAGATTACAACCGCCCATTGCTCCCGCTCCGTTGGTAGGGCTCCACACACCAGGAGTTGTTGGAAAAATAACACCACCACCACAATTTCCGCAAACAGCTTGATAAATTACTCCTTGTTTATCAAATCTACTTGTTCCTCCGTCAACGTGATCGGGAAAGGATCCTCCGGCTTGGCCAAAAAAACTTCCGAATAATTGTGAAGCAGCATCTTTTTTTAATACAAAAAAATAAAAGTCATTTCCGTCTGTTGTGTTTTGAATAGCATCAGGCGTTACAGGCATTCCTGTAGTTAATGAAGATTGATAAGGATTCGGATTAGCACCTGTGGGGTTAATATCACCACCCCATCCGGAGACATAAACGTTTTCGCAATTATCAACAAGAAATGCTGTTATGGAAATATTGGGTGTTCCTGCAGGCCTTCCAAAAGTTGTTGAATAAATATAGGAGGAAAGATTGGGCTGAAGTTTGGCAATAAACTGAGGAGCGGTACCATTATTATATGTTGCATTTATGATGGGCCAAGTTCCTCTTGTTTGTCCTACTGTATAAAGTTGACCAGCTTGATCGAACTGTATTCCAAAAATTTGATCGGTACTATTTGTGCCAATATAAGTTGAACGAATATGAGTTGCTCCGTTGTTTGATATCTCTGAAATGAATCCATCGGCAAGGCCCCCTTGAAAGAATGTACCAATTGTATTGGTATGATCACCTGGAAAATCGGCACTGGCGGTTCCTCCAGCAACAAAAATATTTCCACTCGGAGCTAATGAAAGTACATAAGCCGCATCATTTCCACTTCCTCCCAAATAGCTTGCAAAGATTCGGGCAGTTACATTGGGATCCATTTTTAAAACAACGCCATCTTGAACACCACCGGAACTAGTTTGGAAGGAACCTCCTGTTGTAGGAAAATTTGTTGATTGTGTACAAGAAGCCAAATAAATATTTCCTGCTGCATCCAGAATAACTTCGCTTCTTCCATCATCTCCATAATTCTGTTGCAATGAATTAACTCCATTTCTATCCGGTTCAATATTTACTCCGTCATCACCGCTTCCACCAATTTTCTTTGACCCTATCAATGCAGTTCCGGCCGCATTTAATTTTGTAATAATGATATCATAACCACCTCCGCTTCCTATTTGACCAGAACCTGTAACTGGATAATTGGGAGAATTTGTACGCCCAGCAATAATAATATTTCCTACAGCATCGGCCACCAAGCTGTGTGGTTGGTCATTTCCAGAGCCCCCAATATAAGTTGAGTAAATTCTATTCACTCCATTTGGTGATAGGCGAATTATAGAAATATCAGAAGCCGTATTGCCAGTACCTCCTCCCCAAACAGTTTGAAAAGCACCAGTGCTTGTGGGAAACCCTGATTCGATATTTATGCCCGCTCCAAAAAAACTTCCATCAGCGCCATAGGTTGCGGTAAATCCCCAATTACTCCCTGTACTTCCCGAAAAGGAACTAAAAATTAATGTTGGATCGATTATTAATACAGCTTTGTTGTCATAATTTTTTACTGAAAATCGTAACTCATTGTCTCGTAAAATATACTTGCAAGAAATTTGTTTGCGTTGATTATTTTCAAACTGATATGTGAAAGGATCTAACTCTTTCACATCACCTACTGATGTTTTTATTATTAAGTCGCGATTATCTAATTTAATATTATCTGCACCAGTATATTGAAGTACAATCTTGTTCAAATCGGCGCCAGGCCACGCTATAATATCATACTTCATTCGTCCATTTTCTGTATAATAACGAACATCAATTTTAGGATAAATATTTTTTAATGTAACAGCCTGAAAAGTTCGACAGTGATTTGCCCATTTCGAAGAATCGCTACCTATAAAATAATTATTATATGTATCCAATGGCTTGTCTGGAATAATCTCTACAGTCTCCGAACCATTTACAAAATCTACCGAATAAGCATGAGAACGAAGTATTAATTTATTATTCGGTTCCAATGGTTTGCCTGAATGGTTGTGAGTAATTTCTTGAAAATTTTGAAGTGATTTTTCATCGTGTTGCAAAACCGTAAAGCCATTTGTGCGAATAAAAAAAGCACCGGCTGGTATATTGCTTCTAAAAGCAACTCGAGAATCCCATTGCCCTTTGTTTTCCACAAACTCAATGTTTCCGAATTGAGCCCGAAGAATAAAATTGCTGAAAAGTAGTATCCCTATTATTATAAACTTTTTGGCCAAGGCTTGCATTTATTATTTAACGTAATATATCGATAGATGTTTTAATATTCTGTTAAGAAATTTTACTCCATATTTTTTTTCTCTGTTGTTGTTGCAAAAATCGTTTTATCGGTAAATGCCTGACATCGCTCAATTCCGAATCTTTTTCTACAATGTTACTTGCAAAATTTCTTGCAACATCAAGCAGAGACTTATCTTGGACTATGCTTGCCAACTTAAAGTTTAATATACCACTTTGACGAGTTCCTTCAATATCGCCAGGTCCTCGAAGTTCTAAATCTTTTTCAGCAATTAAAAACCCATCATTTGTTGATACCATAATTCCCATTCTTTCTCTGGCGTCATTACTCACTTTAGTGCCTGTCAACAAAATGCAATAACTCTGTTCCGAACCACGGCCTACCCTTCCCCGTAATTGATGTAGTTGTGATAATCCAAATTTTTCTGCACTCTCAATAACCATAACCGAAGCATTTGGTACATCTACACCTACTTCGATAACCGTTGTGGAAACCATAATTTGTGTTATTCCATTTACAAACCTTTCCATATTCGTAAGCTTGTCAATTGACTTTTGTTGTCCGTGTACAACGCTAATCAAAAACTTTGGTTCCGGAAACCAAGCTTTCATATTTTCATACCCTTGCATCAAATTTTCGTAATCCAACTTTTCAGATTCTTCGATTAAAGGAAAAATAATATATACTTGTCTTCCCTTTTCTATCTCTGATCGTAAAAAATTAATCACTTTATTTCTGCTCGATTCGTGTCTGTGAACAGTTGTAATGGATTGCCTCCCCGGCGGTAGTTGATCAATTACACTATAATCCAAATCGCCATAGACCGTCATAGCCAAGGTTCGGGGAATGGGAGTAGCCGTCATTACTAAAATATGAGGAGGTATTATATTTTTTTCCCAAAGTCTTGCACGTTGCGCTACACCAAATTTATGTTGTTCGTCCACAATTGCTAAACCAAGGTTTGCGAATTGAACTTCCTTTTCAATTATCGCATGAGTGCCTATTAATATATGAAGTGTTCCATTGTTTAATTTTTCTTGAATTTCTTTTCTTGCTTTAGTTTTTGATGAACCAGTTAAAATTTCCACTTCAACTTTTAATCCATTCAATAATTTTGAAATATTTCTAAAATGCTGCTGTGCTAATACTTCAGTTGGTGCCATCAAGCAACTTTGAAAACCATTATCTGCCGCAATCAACATAGTTAATAGTGCCACAATAGTTTTTCCACTTCCCACATCTCCTTGTAACAACCGATTCATTTGTTTTCCCGTTGCCGTATCCAATCGAATTTCTTTAATGACCCTTTTTTGCGCTTCGGTCAATGTAAATGGAAGATGATTTTTATAAAACTCATTAAACAAGTCTCCTACTTTTTCAAATGAAACGCCTTTTGAAAAATGATGTCTCTCAGATTTCAAAAGTTGCATATTTAATTGTGCAAAAAAAAGTTCCTCGAACTTTAATCGATTAACAGCTTGATCAAATTGTTCTTTATTTCCAGGAAAATGAATTTGAGAAATTGCATTATATCTATTTATCAATCCTAATTGATGCAATAAATCATCAGGAAGATTTTCCGGAATTATTTTTTCATTCATTAATTTCAACAACTCAAGGGTAAGTTTTCCTATTTGTCTTCCATTAAGGGTTCTTGATCGTAACTTTTCGGTTGTTGCGTAAATGGGTTCGAGAAAAGCATTTTCACTTTTTTTATCCGCTGCAACCAACTCCATTTCAGGATGAACAATTTGAGGGCGACTTTGAAAAAAACTTACTTTCCCATAAACGAAATATTGCTTTCCTACTTGTAACGATTTTTGAACCCAATTTAATCCCTGAAACCAAGTCAACTCTAAAAAACCTGTGTCATCTTTTAATTGCGCAACCAATCTTTTAGCTCTTCGCTCACCAATAATTTCAACCTGCAACAAAGTACCTTTTACTTGAATCTCATCGGTTGTATTATTAATTTCACTAATTGAATTCACTATTGTTCGATCAATATGTCGGAATGGAAAATGATGTAATAGATCATTAAAAGTAAAAATATTCAACTCCTTTTTCAACAAGTCGGCTCGTTGCGGACCCACACCTTTTAGGTATTCAATGGGACTTGATAATATGTCGTTAGTTGATATGATAATTTTACTTTTATCAAAAATACTACTCAAACTTTAAGCTACCTTTTAAAAGTCTGAATCGGTTACTGATTCGATTATTAATCAAATAATAAAGCTACTTTTGAAAAACATTTTTCACTATGAATATTTGGAAAAATATTATTCGAAAGCCTTCGTAAAGTATATTCCCACTATCCCATTTTAATTTTTTTTTATTTAACCGGTAGTAATACAATTTAGTTTTTCCTATGAAAACAATTATTGAACCTTTTAGAATAAAATCTGTTGAACCCATTTATTTTAATTCGAAAGAAGAAAGAATTGAATTTTTAAAGGAAGCATTTTACAATCCCTTCCTCATTCGGTCAAAAAATGTATTGATTGATTTATTGACGGATAGCGGTACTAGCGCTATGAGTAGCGAACAATGGGCCGGCATTATGCGAGGTGATGAGTCGTATGCGGGTAGTCCAAGTTTTTTTCATTTCGAAGAAACCGTTCGTCAAATAACCGGAATGAAATTTATTATCCCTACTCATCAAGGAAGAGCTTCTGAAAAAATTCTGTTTTCAATTCTTGGAGGAAAAGGAAAATATTTTATCAGCAATACTTTGTTTGATACAACAAGAGCGAATATTGAGTATTCGGGTGCCGAAGGAATTGATTTATTATGTGCCGAAGGAAAAAAGCCTACCATTCCAGCACCCTTCAAAGGAAATATGGATACAGAAGCTTTAAAAAATATTATTAAAGAAAAAGGCGCTGCTAATATTCCACTTTGTCTTATAACTGTTACAAACAATTCAGGAGGTGGCCAACCGGTGAGTATGCAAAATATTAAAGATGTAAAAAAGATTTGTGTAGAAAATAATATTCCGTTGTTTATTGATGCTTGCCGATTTGCTGAAAATTGTTACTTCATAAAATTGCGTGAAAAAGGGTATGCTGATAAATCCGTTTTTGAAATTGCCAAAGAACTTTTTTCTTATGCCGATGGCTGTACGATGAGTGCAAAAAAAGATGCCTTCGCCAATATTGGTGGGTTTCTTGCCGTACAGAATGAAGAACTGGCACAGCTTTGTCGCAATCTATTAATTATTACAGAAGGTTTTCCAACCTACGGCGGACTTGCAGGTCGTGATCTTGAAGCAATTGCCATTGGTTTAAAAGAAGTGGTAGATGAACATTATCTACAATACCGAATTAGGAGTATTGAGTATTTATCTAACAAATTAATTGATGCTGGAATTCCTGTAATTCAGCCAGCAGGAGGACACGCAGTTTATATTGATGCAAAACAATTTCTTGCTCATATTCCTGTTACACAATATCCAGGACAAGCATTGGTTTGTGCATTATATGAAGAGGGTGGCGTTCGTGGCGTAGAAATTGGTTCATTAATGTTTGGTAAATATGCCGAAGCTGGCGGTTTGATTCCCGCGCAAATGGAGTTGGTTAGGCTTGCTATACCGAGAAGGACATACACTCAAAGCCATATTGATTATGTGGCTGAAATAATAATTGAAGTATTTGAAAACCGAAAATCGATTGTAGGATTAGCAATAACTGAAGAAGCACCTATGCTTCGACATTTTACAGCGAAACTAAAGCCAATCAATTAGTAAGTAAAAATGCTGCACTCTCAAAAAATATTCATTAAACTTGTGAATAATTTTGAGTATGAAAAAACATTTTTTATCGGTTGTATTTATTTCAATAATTAGTCAACTATCATTTTCTCAACAAACACAAAAGCCACCATTACACGGAAAAGAGTGGATGGCAATTACCGGAAAACCATTGGCGGCCACAGCAGGATCTCTTATTTTTCAAAAAGGTGGAAACGCTGTAGATGCTGCCTGTGCAATGCTAGCAGCTACTTGTACTATGTGGGATGTACTTAGTTGGGGAGGAGAAACACAAGCCCTGATTTATAATCCCAATACTAAAAAAGTAATAGCGATTAATGCTTTAGGCGTAGCACCTTCTGGTGCAACAGTTGATTTTTTTAAATCGAAAGGATACAGTTTCCCTCCCGAATATGGACCATTATCAGCAACAACACCAGGCACACCAGGAGGTATTTGTTATATGCTTGCCAATTATGGAACACTCAGTTTAAAAGAAGTACTTGCCCCCGCCATGAAATTGGCTGAAGGATATCCAATTGATGCGCAAACTGCAAATAGCATTGAACGTTCAAAAAATAGAATTAAAGAATGGCCTTATAGTAAAAATGTTTTATTACCTCATTTAGGAGAAAAAAGAGAAGCACCAGAGGCGGGAGAAATTTTTATTCAAAAAGATTTATTGGCAACTCTTTCTAAAATGATAAATGCAGAACAACTTGCTCTTCAAAAAGGGAAAAATAGAAAGCAAGCAATAATGGCAGCATACGACTGTTTTTATACTGGCGAAATTGCTGTTGAATTTGTTAGAGGTTGCCAAGAACAAGGTGGTTTAATTACGATGAATGATTTGGCTAATTGGGAACCGATTGAAGAAGAACCACTTAAGGTAAACTATAAAGGAATTGATGTTTATAAATTACAACAATGGACGCAAGGCCCTATGCTATTGCAAGCTCTTAATATTTTAGAAAATTTCGATTTAAAAGCAATGGGCTATAATAGTACAAAATATATTCATACACTTTATCAAACCATGAATCTGTGTTTTGCGGATCGCGATTTTTATTATGGCGATCCAAGTTTTTCAATTGATAATCCAATAAAAGGATTGCTAAGTAAATCCTATGCAAAACAACGATCGTCGCTAATTGATTTTGAAAAAAATAATCCAACTATCGGTCCCGGTAATCCTTATTTCTTTGAAGGAAAAATAAATCCGTACACAGATTTATTGAAACAAAGAGGTTTTTCTATTGATACTACTTTTAGAAATTTTACACCCCAACACGACATACAAAGTTTAGCATTGAAAGAAACAGAATATCTCGATCGATTATGGAGAGGAACAACAAGCGTAGAGGCTGCTGATAAAGAAGGTTGGGTGGTTTCCATAACACCAAGTGGTGGATGGTTACCGGCTAGTATTGCCGGCAATACTGGAATTGGAATGAGTCAACGTATGCAAAGTTTTGTACTTGATAGTTTCCTGAATCCTTTTAATGTAGTAGCTCCGGGCAAAAGACCACGCGTTACGCTTACGCCATCGATGGCATTAAAAGATGGAAAACCATTTTTAAGTTTTGCTGTGCAAGGTGGAGATACGCAAGATCAAAACCTATTACAATTTTTTTTAAATATGGTTGAATTTGGAATGACAGTTCAACAAGCCTGCGAAGCAGCCAACATCAATAGTAATCAATTATGGTTATCGTTAGGTGGAAGTAAAATTGAAGACCGAAAGCCAAGGCCGGGAAGTATTTTATTGCATCAATCTACACCAGAATCCGTTCGAGAGCAATTGAAACAAATGGGCTATCAATTAAAATTTGATGATCGAACAAGTGGGCCGATAAATGCTATTTGGTTCGATTGGAAACATGGTACGCTTTGGGGCGGCAGCAGCAATCATGGAGAAGATTACGGAATTGGATGGTGAAACTTTAAACCCGTTAGTAGCCCTATTTAACCCTTAACCTTAAAGGACCACGTGAATTGAAATTGAGCAATTACTTCTCCTGCTACATTTTTTCCAACTGATTTTACGGCTACTGATTTCGATTCACCACTACTAATCGCTTCCTCAATTGTTTTTTTAAGTAACAAACCATCAACACAAATAAATGTGGTTACGTCCGTTGCTTTTTTAAAAAATTCTGCTGTTGAATGTACCACCAACATAGAAACCGCCGGTGATTTTTTAAATAAATGTCCCAAAGACAGTGCGCCAGTACTCATTTCCGCTGCCATACCTAAGCATGCAAAATAAGTAGAACGAAAAGGATTTTTTGAAAACCATTGATGGGGCACAGAAACTTCGCAACGATCTTCATCGATTTTTCGTACACGAACACCAGAGAAAAAAGCACTGGGTAATTGTGTTAATAAAAACCATTTTGATTTGAATGAATGTGTTATTAACGATTTGAAGATTTGAAACCCTGCTTCCATAAAATTTAGTTCTTATTAAAAATGAAGAACACTAAAGTACACCAATTTGTCCTTTGAGTAAATCATCCCAAGTATCTCTTTTTCTAATCAAACTTGCAGTCCCTTCCTTTATTATTATTTCTGCAGGCTTAAATCGGGCATTGTAATTAGAAGACATTTCGAAACCATAAGCGCCAGCATTATAAAAAACGAGTGTATCTCCTTCTCTTATTTCATTAAGCGCTCGATCTGCAGCAAAAGTATCTGTCTCACAAATATTTCCAGTAATCGTATAAACTTTTAATTCGCCAGTTGGATTGGAGATATTTTCAATATGATGATACGCATCATACATCATAGGTCTGATTAAGTGATTAAAACCACTATCTACCGCTGCGAATATAATATCACCCGCATTTTTTAGTACGGTAACCTTTGTCAACAAAAATCCACATTCACTCACTAAAAATTTTCCGGGTTCAAACCAAACCTGAAATTTTTTATTCCCGGCAATTAGATGCTTATTAAATGTTTCTTTAATTTTTTGTGCTAATAGAATTACATCGGTTTCTTTTTCTTCTGGCTTGTAAGGCACCTTAAAACCACCACCGAGATCAATCACTTCCAGCTCAGGAAAATGAGGGATTAATTCAAAAAGAACCTCCATCCCTTTTACAAATACAGAAGGATCTTTAATATCACTTCCTGTATGAATATGTAAACTTCTGATCAACAAATTTGTTGAACTTACAATTTCTTCAATCTTATCTAATTGATTTATGGGAATACCAAACTTGCTTCCATCATGTCCTGTAGAAATTTTTAAATTACCTCCTGCCAAAATGTTTGGCCTTATTCGTATTCCCACTGGATAACTATGTCCGTATTTTTTTCCAAACTTTTCTAAATTTGATAAACTGTCGATATTAATATGTACACCAATTTCTGCAGCTTCCTCAATTTCACTAAAAGCTATCCCATTCGATGTATAAAGAATTCTTTGAGGTTCAAATCCAGCAAGGATCGCAAGTTTTACTTCGTTGATGGAACTGCAATCCACATTGCAACCCAACTCTTTTATATAGCGAAGAATATTAATATTGGTGAGTGCCTTGCAAGCATAAAAAAATTGGGTATCCAAAATAGAAAATGCAGTTACCAATTTTTGATACTGCTCATTTATTTTTTCTGCATGATAAACATACAATGGTGTTCCAAACTTTTGTGCAATTGACTCAAACTGTTCTTTCAAGATTTTCATCTTTGCGAAGATAAGTGCAACTCGAAGTGAAAAAAGAATGATTGGAAGATTCCCCGTTACTTATTTTGTACTAATACTATTAAGATGGAATATTTTCGTCATCAGAATTTGAGTCAGGATTATGAGGTAAGAGTTCTCCATTTTCCGAAACAGCAAGATTTGTTGTTTCTGCTTCTTCCATTAATTCAGTATTATTTATAATAGTAGGTTCTATTAATTGTTCTGCCAACACTTCACTTAAAGTAGGTAGATCGTCGGATGAATTGATTCCGAAATAATCCATAAAATTTTTGGAAGTAGAATATAATAATGGTTGCCCTGGCTGCTTTTCATTGCGTCCACTGATGACGATTAATTCTTTTTCCAATAACCGTTGTACAGCATAATCAGCATTCACGCCACGAATGGACTCAATCTCTCCTTTTGTAACAGGTTGTTTGTACGCCACAATAGCTAATGTTTCCATAGCCGCTGTTGATAATTTTTTTAAAAACTTATCGCCGTTAAGCTGTGCAATCGTTTTATGAAAAGGCACTTTCGAAAGAAATTGCCAACCACCTCCAATCATTTTCACTTCAAAAGGATAAAATTCAGTATTATATTTTTCAACAATTCCTTCCACTGCCGACTCTACTTTATCCAGTTCTACTTTTTCATCCATAAATGAAAAAGCTTGATTAATAAGATCAGTAATTTCTAAACTGGTTAAAGGTTTATCGCTAGCAAAAATCAGCGCTTCGATGTGTGGGATTAAGGTGGTAATTTCCATAATACAATTGTCCGTTTTCAGATCAGCAAATGTGCTAATTATAACTGAAAGAAATAAATTTTAATTCCCACATAAATAGTGAGAAATTATCAACCTTGTAATGCGGCTGCACCACTTACAATTTCTGTCAACTCGGTTGTGATAGCTGCTTGTCTTGCACGGTTATAACTGATACGAAGCGAACGAAGCATTTCATTTGCATTTTCGCTGGCTTTGTCCATGGCTGTCATTCTTGCTCCGTGTTCGCTGGCATTAGCGTCCAGTACGGCTTTGTATAATTGAGTATTAAGAATTTTAGGCATCAACTCGGCAATCAATTGCTCTTTTTCTGGATCGAAAATAAAGTCGGCTTTGGTTGCACCGGGTTTTACTTTTACTTTGGGAATGGGTAAAAATTGTTCTATTTCAAATTGTTGAGTGCCCGCATTTTTAAATTGGCTGTACACAATTTCAACCACATCAAATTGTTTTTCTTGAAAAGCAGTTGCAGCACTAAGTGCGGCTTTCTGTACATTTTCAAAATTCAGTTGCAGGAAAATATCTTTAAACGTTGCATCGGTATTGAATTTGTTTTTTGAAAAATGTTCAAACCCTTTTTTTCCAATACTCCAAATAGTTACATTTCCTTTTTTATGAACTGCCGAATATTTTTCAGCAATAGTAGATTTTGCCAGTTTAATAATGTTTGCATTATAGGCACCACACAATCCTCTGTCGCTGGTAATTACAATCATCAATACTTTTTCAATCGGACGTGCTTCAGCCAAATTCATCCCTGAACCACTACCGGCATTGCTAACAATATTGCTCAACAAGTCTTGCATCTTACGAGCATAAGGCCTCATTTGAATAATGGCATCTTGTGCACGTCTTAATTTGGCAGCACTCACCATCTTCATTGCCTTCGTTATTTGCTGCGTACTTTGTACCGATTTGATACGATTACGAACTTCTTTTAATTGTCCTGACATGTTGAATAATTTCGAAAATTTAACTCTTAAATTGGCCGCAAAATTAGGTGCTTATGGCCTAATTTTCTAAAATAAAATTCAATCTTTGGCGCAGTTTTTCGGCATTGGGTAACATAGCAGACTCTAAGCCAATATTTAAAGGGACAGCAGGCAGATTTTCTGCCCCCAATACATCTACTGGACTGTCCAGCAATTGAAAACAATTTTTCGAAATTCTACCTGCCAATGCTTCGGCGAAGGAATTATTTTGTTGTTCTTCAGTAAGTACTAAACATTTACCATGCCTTTTTACTGTTTCAAAAATCATTTCTTCGTCTAATGGAAATAAACAACGCAAATCTATTATTTCAATTTGTCCTTGAAAATACTTGGCGACGGATTTAGCCCAATAAACACCCATACCGTAGGTTATTATGCAGCAAGTTTTTCCCTCCTCTATTTTATCATCTGAAGCGGCAAGAATTTGGTTTGCCTTGCCTAACGGAAGAATATAATCTTTAGAAGGTTCAACCGATTTGGCACTTTCTGTTCCAGGCACTTTGCTCCAATATAATCCTTTGTGTTCCAACATAACTACAGGATTACAGTCATAAAATGCAGCTTTCATCAATCCTTTCATATCAGCAGCATTTGATGGATAAACAATCTTAATCCCTTTAATGGAAAGCAAAGTTGTTTCAACGGAGCCACTGTGATAAGGGCCACCACCACCGTAGGCGCCAACTGGAACGCGAATGATTGTGGAAATAGGAAATTTTCCGCCACTTAAATAACATGATTTTGATATTTCACAAACCAACTGATTAAATCCAGCATATAGATAATCCGCAAACTGAACTTCAACAATTGGTTTTACTCCTACTGCACTTAACCCAACGGTTGAACCAATAATATAGGCTTCCTGTATGGCAGTATTGAAAACTCGATGATCGCCAAAATGTTCGGCTAATGTGGCGGCTTCTCGAAATACACCTCCTAATCTTTTCCCCACATCTTGCCCATATAAAATACATTCTGGATGTTCTTCCATTAACTCTTTTATGGCAAACAGTGCAGCATCCACCATCATTATTTTTTCGTTTCCCGCAGGACATCTTTCTCCTCTTTCCTCTGTAATTGGAGTAGGAACAAAAACAAAATCACTTATTCCACCAAGATCGGGTTCCGCAGCATTTACCGCTTTTTCAAAATCTTCAGAAACTTGATGAACCGCATCTTTTTCTATTAATTCAAGTTCTTGTTCTTCAATTCCTAATTGAGTAAGAATTTTTTTTAATTTGGGAAAAGGATCATCTTGCAAATGCTTCATTAAATCCTCTTCTGTTCGATAAAATTCTTTACGAACTCCACTTGTGTGATGATTGAGTAAGGGAACTTTTGCGTGTACCAACCATGGTCCACCATTTGTACGTACTTCAGTAATTACGTTTCCCATTAATTTATAGCATTCATCAAAATCAGTACCATCAACTTGAATTTTATTTAGTCCTTTGAATCCATCTGCATATTCATAAGCATTCATCGTTCTGGTTTCAGCAGCAGCAGCACTTATCCCCCAATCGTTATCTTGAACTAAATAAATAATTGGTAATTTTTTCAGAACTGCAAATTGAAAAGCTTCACTTACTTCTCCTTCGGTAACACTTCCGTCACCTAATGAACAAATAACAATCGGCATTTCGCCATTGCCTCCTTTTTTTAAAAGAGACGAATTGATTTTTTCAAGATAACTGATGCCCTGTGCTATTCCCGTTGTTGGAATTGCTTGCATTCCAGTAGCACTGCTTTGATGTATAATTTTTGGTTTATCCTTTGCAATTGAATTGGGATGCGAATAATAAGAACGGCCTCCACTAAAGGGATCATCAGCTTTCGTAAGTAATTGCAACATTAACTCGTATGGAGAAAAACCTAACCCCAACAAAATACTTTCATCACGATAGTATGGGCTGATGTAATCGCAATTTTTTAATTGAAATGCTGTTGCTAATTGAATGGCTTCGTGTCCACGAGACGTAGAGTGAACATATTTACAAATTTGACGATTCGCTTCGAAAATATCAGCCATTGCTTTTGCCAAGCACATGAGTCGATAAGCTCTTAGCAATATTTCAGTTTCTACCATTTTTGATTCGTATCGTGAGTAAAATATGTGGAATGCAGTTGTTACAAAGCTATTGAATAAACCACTATTGAATGTTCAAGGAAAGTAACGAGTCGTTCTCAATGAATGATTCCAAATCATCTCCAACTGATACTACTCCTACTCCGGCTGGTGTTCCCGTAAAAATCAAATCGCCTTCGCACAAAGAAAAATAAATAGAAATATGAGCTATAATATTTTCTAAATCATTTATCATTAAACCAGAATTTCCTTGTTGTACAATTTCTTTGTTTTTATACAAACAGAAATTAATATCTTTTAAATTTTTAATTTCATTCATAGAAACCCAAGTACCAATAATAGCCGAATGATCCCACGCTTTTGCTTTTTCCCAAGGAAGTCCCTTGCCCTTCAGTTTATTTTGAATATCACGTGCGGTAAAATCAATACCAACGGTTATGGCATCACAATAAAGTAAAGCATCAGTTGCTGCAATATTTTTTCCATTCTTACTTATTCGAAAAACCAACTCACATTCATAATGTAGATCATTGGTAAATTCGGGGTAATGAAATGACGCATTGGGCGGCAACAGTGCACTTTCCGGCTTCATAAAAATAACTGGTTCGTCGGGTATCTCATTGTTCAGTTCAATGGCGTGTGCTACATAATTTCTTCCGATACAAAATATTTTCATTACTAATTATTTACTCTTTTTTAAAAATTTATATTGAATACTCTTTATTATTTACTTCATTCATTGTTTGCTCAATGCCACAACTAATAAAACTTTCGATCAATTCGATTGCTTTATCAATTTTATATTTTACTAATTTCTCTTCGTCTTTTTTCCATTTGCTTAAAACAAAATCTGCTTGTCTTCCTTTGGGATAATGATTGCCAATCCCAAAACGTAAACGAGGATAGCTTTTTGTTTCTAAAATTGATGCAATACTTTTCAAACCATTATGGCCTCCGTCGCTACCACTAGATTTGAGACGCATTTTAGATAATGGTAACGCCAATTCATCTACAATAATGAGTGTTTTTTCTATGCCAATTTTTTCTTTATCCATCCAATATTTTACAGCACTTCCACTTAAGTTCATAAATGTAGTGGGGCAAATGCAAACCAAATTTTTCCCTTTCCATTTTAGAGAAGCCACATAAGCCAAGCGTTCTAATTTAAAACCTCCTCCGTGCTTTTGTACGAAAGCATGCACTACATCAAAACCAATATTATGACGCGTATTTTCATACTCGCTTCCAACATTTCCCAAACCAACTATTAAATATTTCATAGACTTCTGCTGCTCCAAAGAAAGTTTATTTTTTCAACAAATAAAAAACCCCGTTTTTAACGGGGTTTTGAAAATAATTTTATCAACTCTTATTTTTTTCCTTTTGCAGCTGGTGCAGGCGCAGCAGCTGGCGTAGCCGCAGCAGCAGGTGCAGCTGTAGTAGTAGGTGCAGCAGCTTCTTCTTGCTTCAACTGTCTCGTTAGAGATACAGATGCAATTGGAATACGTGGAGGATTAAGTATTTCATAATGCTCAACTTTTACATCCTCTACACGAATATTACCATTCAATTCAAGATTGTCAACCTTCACTTCAATTTGCTCTTGCAGATATTTTGGTAAAGTTTTTACTTTCAATGCTTTCATCCGAATGTTTAATTTACCGCCATCTTTAACACCAACAGCAGTACCTGAAAAATGTAACGGAATAGTAGCAATAACTTTCTTATCCTCTACAAGTTCTAGTAAGTCCAAGTGTATGAGCTTGTCGGTTACTTTGTCAAACTGAAGATCTTTCAGAATGCATACAAAAGTTTCTCCATTTAATTTTACCTCAGCTTTTTGAAAGCTAGGTGTGTACACTAATGATGTAAGGGCCATGGCTGGTGCTGCAAAACTTACAACCTTTGCACCTCCATAAATTACACCGGGCACCATATCCTGAGAGCGAAGTTGGCGGGTGGCTTTTTTTCCGCTTTCGGTCCTCAGTTGTCCTTCGATAGTAATCGTTTTCATTGTTTATATTGATTTATTGTTTACGTTTTTGTTATTTGCTCTTTCGTTGAGAATGAACAAATAATCCTGTGATACTTTTATTTTCAAATGCATTTCGGATAGCCACGGCAAATAGTCGGGATACCGAAAGACTTTTTATTTTTGAACTTTCTCTTTTTAAAGGAATAGTATCACAAACCACTAATTCTTCCAACACACTATTCTCAATATTTTCGTACGCTTTTCCACTTAAAACCGGATGTGTAATTAATGCTCTTACCGTTCTTGCTCCTTTTTCCTTTAATAAAGCCGCACTTTTTACCAAGGTTCCGCCAGTATCGCAGATATCATCAATTATCACAACATCCCTGTCTGTAACATCACCAATTACCACCATACTTGCAATTTCATTGGCCCTTTTGCGGTGTTTATCGCAAATAACCATTTCGGCTTCAAAATAGGTAGAAATTTCCCTGATTCGGTTCGCACTTCCTACGTCGGGGGCCGCAAAGGTAAGGTTTTCCAGTTTGAGATTTTCAATATATGGAATAAAAACAGCATGACTGTCGAGGTGATCAACCGGAATATCAAAGTACCCCTGAATTTGAGGAGCGTGAAGATCCATTGTAATTACTCTATCAGCACCGGCTGCTGTAAGCATATTAGCAATTAACTTGCTACCAATGGATACACGAGGTCCGTCTTTTCTGTCTTGCCGTGCATAGCCGTAATAAGGAATTACGGCAATCACTTTATAGGCCGAGGCTCGTTTTGCAGCATCAATCATCAATAATAATTCCATCAAATTATCAGCAGGTGAACTGGTGCTTTGAATAAGAAAAACAAACTCGCCCCGAATACTCTCAATGAAGGTGGGCAATATTTCTCCGTCGCTGAATTTTTGAATATTTATTTTACCTAAAACGCATCCGTAACTTTTGCAAATTTGCTCCGCTAATTGTTTAGAACTGTTTCCAGCAAAAATTCTGGCAGAAGGCATAGTATTAAAATGTGCCGCGAAGATAACAATTCAACTTCAAATCTATTTTTACAAAAAAAATGAAACTTTTTTATAATTCCAAAGTACCGATAAGTAGTACGGTTTTACTCAATATATTATACTAATCTTGGCTTGTGCAAGATGAAAATACCACAATAAAACAATGGGCTAAAGACGATCGTCCCAGAGAAAAATTATTGACCAACGGTCCAGAAACTTTAAGCGATTCTGAATTGCTGGCTATACTAATACATAATGGCACGAAAGAAAAAACGGCTGTTGCTTTAGCAAAAGAAATTTTACAATTGGGAAAAAACAATCTTACCGATTTAGGAAAACTTTCCATAAAAGCATTCATGAAAATAAAAGGAATTGGCGAAGCAAAAGCCATAACTATTGCAGCTGCGCTTGAATTGGGACGCAGAAGGCAAGCTGATGCTGTACTCACGAAACCCATCATTACCTGTAGTAATGATATTGCTCAATATCTTCAAATTAAATTGAAAGATTTTAGACATGAAGTATTTGCTGTTCTTTTTTTAAATCGAGCCAACAAGATTAATCATTTTGAAATTATCAGCGAAGGTGGAATTTCAGGAACCGTGGCTGATCCAAGAATTATTTTAAAAAAAGCATTGGAAGAAGATGCGGTAAGTATAATACTTTGCCATAATCACCCATCCGGGAATTTGACACCGAGTAGGGCTGATGAAATATTAACAACCAAAATAAAAGAAGCTGCAAAATATTTCGATATTACTATTTTAGATCATCTAATAGTTAGCGATGAAGGATACTATAGTTTTGCCGATGACGGAAATTTAGGTGTATAAAAATGGACCGCTTAGGCTTAGGCTTGTGCTGCCGGACCAAAACTCATTGGAATCTCAATATTTTCAAGATCTTTAATTGCACCATTAGCCGCTTCGTACCGTGAAATATTTTCGTTCATGGCTTTCATAAATCGTTTGGCGTGTTGCGGTGTAAAAATGATTCTTGATTTTACTTTGCTTTTAGGATTACCCGGCATCACATTAACAAAATCAATTACAAACTCAGCATGAGAATGTGTGATAATAGCAAGATTGGCATAGGTTCCTTCTGCTACTTCTTCAGAAATTTCTATATTTAATTGGTTGGGTTGTTGCGTTTGTTCCATAACTATTATTTGAGCCTGCAAGATAAAATAAAAAAGGCTCTGCAATCGCAAAGCCTTTTATTTTAAAAAATATTTTATTATCTAGGTCGTACGTAAACCAAATTTTCTGTGATTAGTCGTTGAGCACCTGATGTCCACCCATAGTTTAATGTAAATGTCCTAGTTGCAGGATTGTAAGTACAGTTATAAGGTGAAGGATCTACAGCAATGAATCCGGGAACCGGAATTACATTTACTGTGTTATTTGCATTTACAGAAAAACGCATTTTTACTCCCGTAAAATAAGTAAACACGCCTACCACATTATTGTATACTACAACAGACTCACCAACTACACCTCCATAATTACGATTCAAACTTGAAGCTCCGGTAGTAATCATTTCACACAATAATTGACCTCCGGTAGTTGCTGTTCCAAACGCTCCAGTTATATCTGGATTTGTTGGATGAAAGAAAGTTCCATATACTCTGTAAATTCCATCATATTGATTTTTTGCACTAATGGCAACAGCCACCTGGCTTTTTGCATCGCTAATTTGACAACCGGGTGCTTCTGCAATTAAAAATCCCATTCCCACGTTACCAGCAGTAATTAACAGAGATGGATCTAAATTAAATTTCAAATGCTTTACAAACTCTCCGGGTTTAAAAGTTACTGTCCAATACTGTCCATCATAAGGATTATCAGGATGAGAAGAGTACAAAGTATTAGGAAGTTCGGCTACACTTGCACCACTTAAGTCTGAAAGTATTGCATTACTCTTTGCAATCTTCACTACTTGTGGAGCATTTAAAGCAGCAGCACTAACAGCTTCACGTCTTATTTCAAGCACATTAATTGCTGCAACACCGGGTGTTAAATCTAATGCAATAGTAATTAATCCATTACCACCTTCAGGTAATTTGATTAATGTTTTTTCGGTTGTTGGAGTTCCAGGAAATGCTTCCTCACCTTTTTCGCAAGAAGTAATCACAAAAGAGGCTAAAGAAAGAAAAAGAAGTTTTTGTAAAACTTTTTTCATGGTTAAATATTTTTACAGTTAGCTTATACCCGATAAAGTTAGGGATTATTTCTACAAAATAAAAAAAGTGGAATAAATTATTCCACTTTTTCTTAAAGCATCTTTTCTTATTGCTTATCCCACCAAATTCTACCGTACTGAGAATCAGCAATTCCACCTACGGTGTAAATTGCTCCAACAGCTGCAGTATTAGATGGATTCAAATCGTATTGGGTTTGTGCAATAGCAAAACGACGAGGAATACCTACTGTAGTTCCAGGGGCAACAGCTAAAGCTGGACTTCCTGTAGTTCTCCAAACATTCCACGCTTCCTGACCATCAGGGAAAGCAGCTAACCAACGTTGAGTTGCAATTTTTGCAACTTCACCACCACCAGCTAAAGAAATGTCGGCATCAGCCATATAAGTATTAAAATCAGCTGCATTATATACACCCCACTGAGACCAACCTAATTGAACTCCTGCGCTATACAATGTTGCTGCATTTTCAGAAGTCCAACCTCTTTGAGCAGCTTCTGCACGAGCAAGATTAACTTGACAAGCAGTTAGAATTGGCATTGGCATTGTAGCTGTTCTCATAGCATTACTGATAACGCGAGCCCAATCTGTATTTGCGTTTGACCAGTTTACAGCAGCTGTACGATCCAAACCATAAGGAAATCCTTTTACGATAGCTGGATTATTAGAAACAGAGCCAAAAGAAAATACTCTCTTATCGGCATTTGTATTCATAAAGTCTGTAACAGTTGCACTTACAGCTACATCACGACGCTGTGTAAGATTGTAATAAGCATACATTGGATTGTTGAAAGTACCTCCAGGGTAAGCCATCATAACGTTATCGGCATTTGTAGAAATTACTCCTGCACTATTTGCAAGTGCATCTAATACTTCTGCCTTACCTTTTGCAGCATCTACTTTGCAAAGGCGAAGACCCATTACTACGCGAAGTGAATTAGCAAATTTTTTCCATTTTGTAATATCACCGCCTAATAAGATATCTCCTTTGAAGGCCGCACCCGCATCAAATTGTGCTACTGCTTCTTTCAATTCTTTGAAAAGGTCAGCATAAATTGATGATTGTGCATCATAAGGAATAATTCCGTTAAATTTTAATGCTTGTGAATAAGGTACATCACCCCATGCATCGGTAACTCTTAAATACCACCAAGCCTTTAAAATTCTAGCTGTAGCAATTTGGTTGGCATTTGAGCCATACGATAATGCTTTGGGAGCCGTTTCCGCGTTGGTGTTAAAGTTGATAATATTCTGACAGTCGTACAATACGCCAGAATAATATCCACTGAAATCGGCACGTTGCGTAGCATAACGAGATGCTTCAGTGTACTGAGTTTCAGAAAATAACTGGGAGTAATAGCCTGGTGTGGTAGACCACATTTCGCCACCCATTCCGGAAAGCACGTTGGTAAATAAGGCAGAAGTAATTGGCTCGGCTACAATACCTGGATTCAGGTTCATATCTCCGAACTCATTCAGCTTCCTTACACAACCCGTACCGACAATCATGCTGCCGGCTAAAAGTGCAATTGAGGTTATTTTAATAAGTTTCATTTTTATGTTTTTTTCAGTTAAATAAATTATTAGAAGGATAGTTTTAAACTAGCACCAATTGAACGTACACTTGGCAACTGACCATCTTCACCTTGAACACCAGAAATTTCTGAAGGATCAAAGTTTTTAGATTCTCTGTAAATTACCCAAGGGTTACGTGCTGTAATAGAAAAAGTTGCTCCTTGAAGACTCTTGCCTATTTTACCGAAAGTCTTTGTAGGAATACGGTAGCTTAAGCTTGCCTCTCTTACTTTTAAGAAAGTAAGATCGTGTATAAAAGGTTCAGCAATTCTTCCAAAATAAAATTGATGGAAATAATCTTGTGCTTCTACATATTTATCAATCACTGTTTTTTCATCTACTGAACTTACACCAATTACGTGCACTCCACCACCATCGGCAACAGCATCACGAACATTTTTACCTTTATCGTTGATAGCTGCTGTTTCATCCAAAAGGCCTGAGAAATTACCCCACATTTCTGAAAGTGAGAAAAATTTACCCCCTATTTGGTAGTCGAAGCTAACTGTTAACACTAAGTTTTTGTAATTTAAAGTGTTGATCAAACCTCCGGTATATTTAGGAAGAACAGATCCCCAATGCTTATCAGCATCAACTATATAAGCGCCTGAAGCCGGGTTGATCACCATTTTACCGTCAGTGTTACGTTTGATACCACCACCAATTAATTGACCCCAATCCTTTCCTTTTTCTTGGAAAGCACGGGCAAAACGAGTACCAAATGAACCACCCGCAAGTAATACTCTTCCGGTTGGTACACCAAAGATGTCAACTACAGGGTTCTTAATGGCATAACCAAAAGTTGTAGCAATATCCCAATTAAGGTCTTTACCTTTTACTGGAGAAGCATTCACTTGAACTTCAAGACCCTGACGCTGAATATGAACCGCATTTTGTGCTACAGATGTAAATCCACTCACGCCACTTACAGCAACGTTTAGAGGCTCACCATCATTATCGTCATTATAGTAAACTATATTAACACCTAAGCGACCTTTTAAGAAACGAAGATCAATGCCTGCCTCATAACTTGAAACAGTACTACCTACTAAATCTGGTGATACAGCGCCATTAGGAGTCCCCATCAAGAAATTTCCATTCCATAAAACTGCACCTGTTGAATAACCGAAATTATTTTGATATGTAGCTAATGGTCTTGGTTTTTTACCCCAACCACCAAATACTTTACCAAAATTCAACCAAGGAAGATTTTCTTTTGTAAACTCGCTAAACACCAAACTTGCTCCCACTGATGGAGAAAGAAGATCAACATGATCAATTGGGTTTGCAGAATACCAGTCGTTACGAACTGCAAAAGTGATGGCTGCATATTTATTCCACTCCAAATCTCCATTAACGAATAAGGAATTCACTTTTGATTGATTTCTGCCATTTGAAACAGAGGGTTGAGCCACTGAGTTATTGATAGCATAATAATCAGGAACATTTAATCCGTTTGAAGTAGCCATTGCAGCCGATTTAGATTCAATATCTAATACGTTAGCTCCAGCATTTACATTCAAACTAAGACGGTTTGACAAATAACTATTGTTATAATTTGCCAATGCTTCGTAGTTGTATTCTTTGTAATACGTTTCACCAGTACTATATCCTGCTAAGTATCCAGATTGTCCGGCACTTTTCTGTAGCATAGATGTAGTAATATTCTCGTAATACGTTGTAATCTGATTCTTACGAATAGTTGCTTTTACATTGAAATTTTTATTCATTCTGTATTGAAGATAAAAATCTCCGTAAATGCGATCGCGTGATTGTAAGTTGTTTTGATTTTGGAAATAATCATAAAAATTATACCAGTAGTTACCAATTACATCACCATAACCAGTTGCCCCATCAGGATTGGTATAAAGATTCCAGGAAGCCAATGTTCCGTTTGGAGCTTTATAGCCATTTAATTCTTTCATGATCTTCATATCCAAATTACGATGAAACCATTGTGTGAAAGAACCGGAAGAGTTGTTGGCATATCCGTCGCTAAACTCACCACGAATTCTTTGGGTAGTATAAGTAGAATTTACACCGGCAGAAATATGGTCGTTTAAGTCAAAAGAAGCCGTTGTAAATAAGGTATGACGAGTAGAACTTGAACTTGGAATAATACCAGTAATATTTTGATTGGTATAAGAAACTCTTATGTTGCTACCAGGTCCTGATTTAGTAAAAGAAGCATTGGTAGTAGTAGTTAACCCTTTATTGAAGAAATCGCGTGCATTATTAGGTTGAGCCACCAAAGGAGCTGTTTTCAAAGAGTATTTATGACCAGGAAACCAAGCATACCAAGGAATATACTCCTGACCACTCATACGAGGACCCCAGCTGGCGTCATCGGTATAATCGTGAAAATATTTTCCATCAAGTGCTTTCCACTCTACTGGTTGACCAGCTTGCCAAGTGTATTTCATCAAATCGGCAGAAGCACCACCCGCATATTGGTTTTGATAAGAAGGTAATATATATACCATATCACTCATCACGCTTTGCGTTAGCTCAGCACCAATACCTTGTTTTGATCCTCTTTTTTTACTGTTAATTACAATTGCACCCGCTGTTGCTCTATCTCCGAATAGTGCGGTTGCGTTTGCACCTTTTAAGATAGTCACATCTTCCACATCATCGGGGTTAATATCAAAAGAGTTTACAACCGTTCCATCAACAACAAAGATGGGGCCCATATCAGTTAATGATAAACCACCACGCACCCGAAGAAAATCTTCTGAGTTTAATTTAGCGTTTGACTGAGATCTTGTTTGCACACCGGCAACTTTACCAGCCAAGGCTTCCACAATGTTTGTGTTTGAAGTAATGTTTAGGTTTTCGCTTTTGATAACCTGAGAGCTGTAAGGCGTAGTACGCTGTGCTTTTTTAATACCGAAAGCACTCGTGACAACTACTTCTGTCATAGCACCACTTGGTGCAACAGAAATACTTAAGTTGTCAGAAGTTCCAACACTTACATCCTTGTCTACAAATCCTGCAGAAGTTACAGAAAGTGTAGCACCTGACGATACGCCTTTAATTGAAAAGCGACCATCAGCATCAGCAGTAACACCATTTTTGGTGCCTTTTACGGTAACTGAGGCAAACGGAACAGATTTTCCGGTTGCATCTGTTATTACTCCCGAAACAGTTCGGGTTTGGGCAAATACCAGCGTTGTGCTGAGTACAGTTGCCAGTAATAGCGCGGCAATTTTTCTCATGTAAAAATCAATTTTGATTAAAAAAAATGTTTGTTAATTAAAAAATATAATCTAAGAAAGTTATGTAAAAGACAATGCTTTCTTAAAAAATGCTGCGGCAAGATATATAATTTTTACAAACAAGAGGGGAAAAAATATTTTTAAAGACTACGCCTTTAAAAAACTACTCTAACTAATAGTCTCAATTCTGACTTTTTTGAACCATTAATTTCATCCAAACCGGACCCGGTTGTAGTTTTATTTTGATAGTGCCATTGCGACCATTTCATCCAAACTGAAATATTTTTGGAAACATCATACGTTAGATTAAAATAGTATCGTATCCCCTGATCAAAAAAAGCCGGAATGCCATAATAATATAATACATCATTTTCGTAAGTATATATTCTACTGTTATAACTATCGGTTTTAAAATACTGAATTCGAGCATTGCCCGACCAAGGTTTATTCCGCGGCTTATAAATACAATCAACAAAAGTTGAGAATCCAAATTCCTTATTGTTTGTCCTTATTTGATACCACAGTAACTCTGCCCTATTTCTTATTGACCATATTGTGTTGATCTTGTAGCTCCATTGTGTTCGCCAGTTTTGTTGCGGAATATTTACTAAATAATTAGTTGCAGAAGTATTTCCTGCCTGATTTTGTTCTTTGGATTGACTTCGGAGACGGGAATAAATTTCTAACTTTTTATTGGGATTAAATTTAACTTGAAGTAAAAAATCTTTCGCCGTTGAAGGCGCATCAACATTATATTTTAACCAAGGAAATTTTATCAAATCAACATAAGCGTCAATCTGCCAAGCTGGAACCGGACGAATACGAATACCCGCCATAAATCCTTTTTCATTGGTGGGAAATGTATTTTCAGAAAAAGCATTTCCCTGAATGGATTGATATTGCTTACTAAAATTTCGATACAAAAAAGAGAGATCTACTTTTTTATCAACACTAATAAGTAGACCACTCAAGATAGCTTTATTGAAATTTTTATCAGCAGCAGCTTCACCAAAAAAATGAGCATTTTTATATGTATAACTGTAATCAACACTAAAATTGCTCCAAGTCTTTCCGTTGATTGCGTACAAATTATACGGTTCGTCTTTTTTCTTTATAGGATTTGAAAATTGATACGCAACTCCATTAATGCCAATATGATTAAATCCAGACTGGTACGCAATATTCCCTCCCATTGCCAATTGATTCAATTTATTTCGATCTGCCATTTCACTTTCTGTACGATGATAACCCGATGAAAGAAAAGAAGAAACATAATCTTCATTTCTCACCGTATCTGAAATAAAATTGGCGCTCAACTTTCGGATAGATGCAAATACAGTTGCTTCTATTTTATTTTTTCTAAATGTTGCTCCAACCCCTCGATGAAAATTAATTTCTCCGGCAGAATTGTACGGCATCAAAACTGATGATTGTTTTTTTATGGAACTAATTTCTGAACTTTTGCCAAATGACAATGCTTGCCATTGAATCAATCCTTGTCCCATATTAATTGTATAATCGCCAATCGCAATAGCATTCCAATTATTGACATTTCGCAAAAACAAATGAGCCGAATAAAAATCGAATCCTTGTTTTTGCGTTTCTCGAAAAAATTCTTCTCCGGCATCTTTTTCTCCTGAAAATCCATATTGAATCCCCTTGTTATTTTGAAACCGATATCTCAAAAATATTTTTTGTGGTGATCCTAAATATTTTTTCCCGGTTGTTGGAAAATAATTAAACCCTTTTGACTTTTCCAAAATTTGCGACAACCTTAGCAAGATGGAATGCGGCGTTTCAAAAATTTGCTTTTCCTTTTTATTAAAAAATTTATTCTCTTCTTTAACTATTACAAACGGTAAAATTTTGTTGATGGTTGAAATATCCCAAGCCGGAATGGCTTGTAATTCATAAATGGAGGAAATTTTTCCAAGCAATTTCCGATACGAAAGAAAATTGGCAATCTGCAAACCCGAAAGCAGTTGAAATTCTTTCAAGTTTTTTTCTGTAGCAATATTTAAATTAAGCGGATGCTTAAAATAATATTCTAATTGCTGGGTATAACTATCATCTTCTGTTTCTGACTGTGTACTATTCACAAGATTTTCTAATTCTTCCTCCGATGTTGGTGTTTCTTGTGCACAACAAAAGCAACAAAAAAATTGAACATAAAAAAATATGATAACTACTTTTTTCATTGCTCATTTTTTTTAAACGAATAGATTAATTGCAATGCTGGTGTGATGCCCAATTGCGGATGATAGCTTGCTCCCACATCCACTCGAAATGATTTTAGAAAAATGGCGCAACCAAAATAAATTGTTTCATTGTTTGTATAAACTCCACCCTTCACCATCAGTTGTTTCAAAAATCTATACTGAAACCCAGCATTAATATTTAAAGATTGGCTTTCTTCTTTTTCCATTTCGGCAGTAACAAAAAATTTATCCGAAACATCATATCCTAAACCAAAAGAATAAACCGAAGCCAATTGCTCAGCAGCATTTTTACCAAATCTTCCACCAATAGGATTATATACATGTAATCCAATATTAAAATTTTCAGTTAGATGAAAAATGGTTCCAATTTCAAAATTTATTGTTGATGTTTTTCCATAACCAAGTACATTAAAGCTGTTGTAATTAAACTGCACTCCCAGATTAATTTTTTTTCCAACACCTCTTCCATAAGCTATGCCAATCTGTGTTTCATTATTGATGTTACTCCCAAAATAAACTGTGTTAAGTCCAAAATTTCCTGATGAAGTAGGTATAACAAAAACTGCTTGATACAAACTCATTTCTTCCAATAAAAATTTTCTTTCAGCATAAATACCTGCAGCAGTATTTGTCAAATGATCTAATGCAGCTTGATTTTTTGTAAACGAAAAAACATCAACTTGATTACTACTATATGTAGATTGTCCAACAAAAGGAATAGTAATTGGTCGGCGAATTGTCTGACCAATAGTTGCACTAGAATTCAAAAACAGCAACAAAAAGAAACAGCTTGTTTTCAAGCTATTCATCTAATAAATTAATGGTAATGATTAATTACAAGATACGAAAACAAATAATATTCACTGAAATTTACATTGACATGTATTCCTTCTTAACCCTAAACCATACCTTTGCGCCATGCAAATTTTAGATGGTAAAATATGCGCCCAAGCCATAAAAGATGAATTGAAATTAGCAGTAGTACAACTTATTGCCGAGGGTAAAAAAGTTCCGCATCTTGCTGCAATTTTAGTAGGCAACAATGGTGCCAGTGAAACTTATGTGGCAGCTAAAGTAAAAGCCTGCGAGGAAGCAGGTTTTATTTCAACTCTTATTCGGTTGGAGGAAACTGTTTCTGAAGAAAAATTTCTAACTGCAATTACAACTTTAAATAATGACTCCAACGTTCACGGAATTTTAGTTCAACTTCCTTTACCCAAACATATTTCTGAAGAAAAAATAATCAATGCCATTCATCCCGAAAAAGATGTTGATGGATTTCATCCTGTGAATGTTGGCAAAATGGTGCAAGGAGTTCCAACTTTTATTCCTGCTACACCGTATGGAATTATGTTACTGTTAGATCATTATAAAATAAACACAAAAGGATTACATGCCGTAGTAATTGGTCGCAGTAATATTGTAGGTAGGCCGATTAGTATTCTGTTGAGTGAGAATAAAAATCCCGGCAATTGTACCGTAACTCTTTGTCATTCACAAACCAAAAACATGGCTGACTTATGTCGCGATGCTGATATAATTATTGCTGCTTTGGGTAAGCCCGCTTTTGTAAAAGCAGATATGGTAAAACAGGGCGCTATAGTCGTTGATGTTGGCATTACCCGAGTTGTAGATGCGAGCAAAAAAAGTGGTTATAAATTATTGGGTGATGTTGATTTTGAAAATGTGTCTTCACTTTGTTCGTGGATTACACCCGTTCCCGGAGGTGTAGGACCTATGACAATTGCAGCCCTCTTAAAAAATACTTTTCAATCCTGTAAGCAGAAAAATGAAATCTGAAATCGGTACGGCACTTCCCGTCATGGAGCATTTTTATACATTGCAAGGTGAAGGATTTCATCAAGGAAAAGCAGCTTATTTTATTCGCTTGGGCGGTTGTGATGTAGGCTGTATTTGGTGCGATGTAAAAGATAGTTGGGATGTTGAAAAACATCCTTTGATTTCAATAAAAGATTTATTGAAGGAAGTTAAAAATACAACAACACAAATTGTTGTCATTACCGGCGGTGAACCATTGATGCACGATTTAAATAATTTAACCTCAGCATTACAACAAGCAGGATTAAAAACTCATCTCGAAACTTCGGGCGCACATTCTTTTAGTGGAAAATGGGATTGGTTTTGTTTATCGCCCAAAAAATTCAAAGCACCACTTGACGAAAATCTTTCAAAAGCCAACGAATTGAAAGTAGTTGTTTTTAATACATCCGATTTTGATTGGGCAGAAAAATATGCGGCTTTAGTTCCTGCCGATTGTAAATTGTATTTGCAACCCGAATGGGATAAAGCAGCAACAATAACGCCAATAATTATTGATTATATAAAATTGCATCCTCAATGGGAGCTAAGTTTACAATTGCATAAGTATATTAATGTGCCGTAGAAAATAAATACATATCAGATTCGTTAGTTGTAATCTGCAACAACTATGAAATTTTTTTTACCCCTATTTTTTCTTTCGAATTGTCTGTATTTTAACTATTCAGTTACTGCGCAGCCGATTAAAATTCATTCAAAAGCAGAACAATTATACAATAATGGTATTTCAAAAACACAGGAGTTGGATTACAAGGAAGCTATCAAATTATTTCGACAAGCAACCGAAAAGGACACCAATTTTGTAGCTGCTTTTCTTTCTCTTGCAGGAGTTTATGGACAAATTAAAGACCATAATCAAGCCACTCATTTTTATGAAACTGCTTTTTTAAAAGATAGTGCCACTACAAAACTGTATCAACTTCCTTATGCAATAAGCCTTGCTGGCAACGGAGAATTTGAAAAAGCATTACAAGCCGTCAACAATTATTTAGCTAATCCCAATTTGGGTATCAACAGTCGGAAAGCCGGTGATTATCGAAAAAAATGTTTTGAGTTTGCAGTAGAATTTCATAAAAAAAATGTTTTGGCAAAATATGTTTTTGCTCCAAAAAATTTAGGCGATAGTATTAATTCAACCGAATCGGAATATTTTCCATCATTGACTATTGACGGAAAAGAATTAGTGTTTACAAGAAGACTGAATAACACCAATGAAGATTTTTTTTCATCTCATTTAATAAACCATGAAAGAACAAAAGCGGCTCCGCTTGCCGGAAACGTAAATACTTTTTTGAATGAAGGCGCTCAAAATATTTCGCAAGATGGACAATGGTTAGTATTTACAGGATGCGACAGAAGAGACGGTTGGGGTGGTTGCGATATTTATATTTCATTTTTTACAAAAGATGGCTGGAGCGAAGCCATCAATTTTGGCGATAAAATAAATTCGGATCAATGGGATTCACAGCCTTGCTTATCGCCCGATAAAAAAGACTTGTATTTCGCCAGTCGAAGATGGGGTGGTTATGGTGGCAGCGATATTTATGTTTCGCATTTATTGCAAAATGGAAATTGGAGTAGCCCTGAAAATTTAGGTGTAGAAATAAATTCTAATGGCGATGAAAGTTCTCCGTTTATTCATGCCGATAATCAAACATTATATTTTACGTCCAATGGTTTGCTGGGCTATGGCGAAAGTGATTTATTTGTAACTCGAAAAGGTCCTGATTCGAGTTGGAGTGTACCAGAAAATTTAGGATTTCCAATCAATACCATTCATGAAGAAGGAACACTGTTTATTGCTGCCGATGCAAAAACAGCATTTTATTCTAGCAACAAATCGGATAGTCGTGGCGGATTAGATATTTATAGTTTTGAATTACCAAAGTACATCCAACCCCATAAAACGCTTTGGGTAAAAGGACTTGTTTTTGATAAAAAAACAAACAAAGGAATACAAGCTTCTGTAGAATTAATTGACTTAAATACAAACGGATTAATTTCAAAAACTCAAACAGATGAAACTGGGAATTACTTAATAACCCTTCCTGTTGGAAAAAATTACTTATTCAATGTAAATCGAAAAGGATATCTTTTTTATTCGGATAATTTTTTATTGAAGCAAAACGAAATCGACACCCTGTTTGAAAAAAATATTTCGTTACAGCCAATAGAAAAAGAAGTTTCAATAATATTGAAGAATATTTTTTTCGATTTTGCAAAATCTGATTTAAAACCGGAATCGGAAATTGAATTAGAAAAACTTGTGCAATTGCTGAAAGAAAATCCAACCCTGAAAATTCAAATCAGTGGGCATACAGACAATATTGGAAACCATGCTGAAAACCTTACCCTGTCTGAAAATCGTGCAACAGTAGTGGTAAATTATTTAACGCAAAAAGGAATTGCAACAGATCGCTTAAAAGCAATTGGATTTGGATATAGCCAACCCATTTCAACAAACGACTCGGAAAATGGAAGGAGCCAAAACAGAAGAACAGAAATGAAAATAGTTTCCTTTTAAACTTTTTGCTTTTAGCAAATAAGTTGTAAATTGTTTTGCCTTTAATTCTTAAACCCATGTCCGATGAATTGATCTACCAACTTGCACTTTCAGAGGTTTCACAGATTGGTTGTGTACAAGCAAAAATTTTAATCCAACATTTTGGTGAGGCAACTTCCATTTTCAAAGCAAAAGAATCGCAGCTAAAAAAGATTGAGGGTATTGGTGAAATAAGAGCGAGGAACATCAAATCCTTTCATGATTTTAAAAAGGAAGAAGAAGAAATAGAATTTATTGAAAAATATAAAATTAAACCGCTGTTTATTACCGATAAAAATTATCCGCAGCGTTTATTAAATTGCTACGACTCACCTACACTTTTATTTTACAAAGGCAATGCCGATTTAAATTCCCAAAAAATTATTTCTATAGTAGGCACAAGAAGTAATACTACTTATGCTAAACAAGTTGTAGAAAAACTGCTTTCAGAAATTGCCTGCCAAAATATTTTAATTATAAGCGGTATGGCTTTGGGTGTTGATTCGCTTGCTCACAAAAACGCACTGAAAAATAATTTAGCAACCGTAGGAATTGTAGCGCACGGATTGGATCAAATTTATCCCGCTGAGCACTCAATATTAGCTAAAGAAATGCTGAAAAATAATGGCGGTTTATTGACGGAATTCAGAAGCAAAGTAAAACCCGATAAACATAATTTTCCAATTAGAAATAGAATTGTTGCCGGAATAAGCGACGCCACAATTGTTATAGAAACTGATATAAAAGGCGGAAGCATGATTACTGCGGAATTGGCGAATGGATACAATAGAGATGTGTTTGCAGTTCCTGGAAAATTAACAGATAAAAAAAGTACCGGTTGTAATTATTTAATCAGAAATAATAAAGCAATCTTGTTTTCAAGCACCCAAGAATTTGTTGCTGTGATGGGGTGGGAAGAAACAAAGAAAAATAAAAGTAAAATGCAAAAGGAACTTTTTGTTGAATTAAATAAAGATGAAAAAATTATAGTTACCATTTTGAAAGAAAAAGAATTTGTCTCTATTGATGAAATCAATTTAAAAAGTAATTTGAGTAGTAGTACTGTTGCTGCTGCCATTTTGCAACTTGAATTTAGTGGGCTTGTGTACAGCTTACCGGGAAAAATTTATACCTTGGCGTAATAATCAATTTTTTTAGCTTAGAAATTTCATTTGGAACATATTCTTTGTCACAACTATCTTTGCACATGGCAACAAGAAATACTTCCCGCACTAAAGCTTCAGCTAAAACAAATTTTTCAGAGGGTTTAACTTTCGATGATGTATTGTTAGTTCCAAACTACAGTGAGGTATTGCCGCGCGATATTGAAATAAAAACTAGGCTCACTAAAGATATTTCCTTGAATATTCCCATTCTCTCTTCTGCCATGGATACCGTTACAGAATCCACTCTTGCAATTGCATTGGCAAGAGAAGGCGGACTCGGCATCCTTCATAAAAACATGAGCATTGAAAATCAAGCAGCACAAGTTCGTAAGGTAAAAAGAAGCGAGAGCGGATTAATTTTAGATCCTGTTACACTTTTAGAAGATGCAACCATTGGTAATGCAATTCGGATAATGAAAGAAAACAAAATTGGAGGCATTCCTATCATTGATAAAAATCAGAAATTAGTGGGCATTCTTACCAACAGAGATCTTCGATTTGAAACAAAACTATCGAGAAAGGTGAGTGAATTAATGACAAAAGAAAATCTCATTACTGCACCAGAAGGAACTGATCTAAAAAAGGCAGAAAATATTTTACGGCAGTATAAAATTGAAAAATTACCTATCGTTAATAAAGCAGGTAAACTAATTGGCTTAATTACGTATCGCGATATATTACAACTCTATAGTCATCCCAATGCGTTAAAAGATTCTTTTGGAAGGTTATTAGTTGGCGCCGGTGTAGGAATTACAAAAAATTTATTAGATCGGGTTGCTGCGTTGCAACACGTTGGTACGGATATTATTTGTTTAGACAGTGCACACGGACATAGCAAAGGAGTTATCAGTGCATTAAAGGATATTAAAAAGAATTTTAAAAAAATAAATGTAATAACAGGAAATGTGGGAACAGCCGCAGGAGCACTTGCACTTGCAAATGCAGGAGCAGATGCTATCAAAGTAGGAATTGGACCTGGATCAATTTGTACTACAAGAATTGTGGCGGGTGCAGGAGTACCACAGTTGACTGCAATTATGGAAGCTTATTCAGTTTTAAAAGAAAAAAAGATTCCGATTATTGCAGATGGAGGAATTCGATTTACGGGCGATATGGTAAAAGCTTTAGCAGCCGGAGCAGATTGTATTATGATGGGAAGTGTTTTTGCAGGAACAGAAGAAAGTCCCGGTGAAACAATTATTTACGAAGGAAGAAAATTTAAAGAATATCGGGGAATGGGCTCATTAGGTGCAATGAGTACAGGTAGTAGCGATCGTTATTTTCAAGATGCTGATGTAGATGCAAAAAAATATGTTCCCGAAGGAATTGAAGGAAGAGTGGCCTATAAAGGAACTTTAAAAGAAGTCGTGTATCAGTTTACCGGTGGACTTCGTTCCGGTATGGGTTATTGCGGTGCTAAAAATATTCAGGAACTTAAAAAAGCAAGTTTCATAAAAATTACTAACGCCGGAATGAAAGAAAGTCATGCACATGATATTGACATTACTCGCGAAGCACCCAATTACACTAGAAAATAATTGATGTTGAAAAAATTTGTTTTTTATTTCTTAATCCTTTTTTCGCTGGAAACAGCGGCACAAATTGATTCCATCAATCAACCCGATTGCTCCTATCAAATTAGCTTGTTGACCTGTTCTCCGGGAGAAGAGCTGTACACTACTTTTGGTCATAGTGCTATTCGAATATTGAATTCACAAACTGGAAGCGACTTAGTATTTAATTACGGCACCTTCGATTTTGAAGATCCTGATTTTTATCAAAAATTTATTGAGGGTAAATTATTGTACTTCGTTTCTGTTGACTCGATGCGCAATTTTTTATGGGAATATCAATATTATCAACGAGGTATTACAGAGCAAATTTTAAACCTTACTTGCGAAGAGAAAGAAAAAATTGTTTGGGCACTTTTCGAGAATGCAAAAGATGAAAATAAATTCTATCGCTACAATTTTACTTTTGATAATTGCACAACCCGCATTCGAGATTTATTGGAGAAAAATAGTACCACTCCTATTCAAACAAAAAACATTTTACCAACATCAACTACAACTTTCAGAAACCTATTGCACGAAAGTTTGAATAATGGAAACAGAGATTGGAGCAAATTGGGAATCGATATTTTACTAGGCAGTTCGGTGGATAAAAAAATATCCAATAGAGAAGCAATGTTCTTGCCAGATTATTTACTGTTTGCAGTTGATAGTAGCAGTTTGAAAAATGAACCCTTAGTAAAAGAAATAAATTCTCTTCTCCCAGCATTGTATATTACAAAAGAAAGCGTTTCGCCTTTTCTCGTCTTTTCTGCTTTATTAATAATCATTTTTGCTTTAAGTTTTTTTAAATCGTTTCGTGTATTTTTTATTTTTTTCGATTGCTTACTTTTTTTTACTTGCGGCATCCTCGGTGTTTTACTTGTATTTCTGTGGGCACAAAATGAACAAGCAATGTTTCAAAATAATTTCAACTTACTTTGGGCTATTCCCACTCACATTATTGCTCCAATATTTATCATCATAAAAAAAGAAAAACTGAAAAACTATTTCAAATTCAGTTTCTTTTTTACTTTGATTATACTCTTAGTTTGGGCTTTTCTTCCCCAACAAATGAACCCGGCTTTATTGCCTTTGGTAGGAATAGTTTTTGTACGATCGTATAAACTGTTGAAACCGAGAATTGTATAATAGTTTGATTTCATTTTTTTGAATAATTCCATTTACAGCACTTGTAATTAGTTAATAAAAAGCAAATTATTTTTTGCAAAACATCTTATCTTTACTCGCCTTTTTTTATGTTTAAAAACTAATGACTTAAGACTACTAATTGTAAATGAAAAAAATTCTTGGTACTCTTCTTTTTGGCGTTTTTTTTATTTTACCATCACAGGCTTCTCATATTACTGGAGGTGAGATGTTTTACACTTTTGTCAGTCAATCGGGGAATAATTATACGTACTCTGTTACTCTAAAACTTTTTAAAGATCCAACTTCTGGAGCAGGCCTCGCAGGTAGTGAGGTTATTGGTGTATTTGATAGATTAACTAATGCATTAATAACATCTGTAACAGCACCCATGGTTTCAATTTCTACAATTACACTTACTACTCCAAGTCCTTGTATTATTAATCCACCATCAGTTAGCTATCAGGTTGGAATTTATACTATAAATATTACTTTAGCTGGTAGTTTAAATGGTTACATTTTATCGTATCAGCGTTGTTGCAGAGTAAGTACATTAGCTAATGTATCAGGTTCTGGTTCTGTTGGTGCAACTTATATGGCTGAAATTCCAGGCATGTCCATGATGTCATCTGGCCCAACAAACACTAGCGCAAAATTTATTGGAGTAGATACTGTAGTTACTTGTAGTGGGTATCAGTTTTCATACAGCTTTGCAGCATTGGATGAGGATAATGATTCTCTTGTTTATGGTTTTTGCGATGCTTTTATCGGAGCTTCTTCTACTTCAGTTGCTCCCAATCCACCTTCCCCTCCACCATACATACCAGTTCCTTACATATCACCCTTTACAGGAATTTCTCCTTTGGGGCCTGATGTGTCTATTAATCCACAAACAGGATTAATAACCGGTATTGCCCCGGCTGTTGGAAAATATGTAGTAACTGTTTGTGTGAGAGAATATAGAAATGGTGAATTGATTGCTACACAACGTAAAGACCTTCAGATACAAATTGCCGACTGTGACATTGCTTCCGTTACATTGCAACCGGGTGGTTATACAAACTGCAATGACTATTCTGTAACTTTTGAAAATTTAACACCCAGTTCTTTTATCAATTCCTATTACTGGGATTTTGGAGATTTAACAACCTTGGGCGATACATCGAATTTGTTAATGCCTACTTATATTTATCCCGATACAGGAGTTTATGTGATAAAAGTAGTTGCCAATAGAAATCAACCTTGCTCCGATTCAACAACAGCAGAGGTTAGAGTGTTTCCTGGATTTTTTCCCAATTTCAATTTCACTGGTTCTTCTTGTGTAAACAGTGTAGTTCAATTCAACGATCTTACAACAGCAACTTATGGAACTGTTAATTCTTGGCGTTGGAATTTTGGTGTTCCTTCACTCGCAAACGACACTTCTATTTTACAAAATCCTCAATATTCTTATACACAAACGGGGAATTACACTATAGAATTTATTGTGGGGAGTTCTAAAAGTTGTATCGACACTATTTACAATACGATTGAAATTATTGACAAGCCCGCTATTGCTCTTTCATTTAAAGATTCATTGATTTGTAGTATTGATACTGTTCAATTACAAGCTTCGGGTACAGGTGCGTTTTTATGGCGACCTAATTACAATATAATTGGTGCAACATCAGCAGCACCCTTTGTGTTTCCTAAAATAACAACTTGGTATAAAGTAGAATTAAATAATAATGGTTGTAAAAATGAAGACTCGGTACAAGTCCGTGTTGTTGATTCCGTAACATTAATTGTTGGAAACGACACCACAATTTGTGTAAACGATCAAGCACAATTAAATGCGAGCACAAATGGATTGCAATATTTATGGAGTCCACCGGCTACATTAAGCAACCCCACTAGTCTTACACCCATTGCTTCACCAGCAGCAACTACAGTTTATAGTATTAATTCAATAATTGGTGGTTGTTCAAAAACAAAAAGTGTACGAGTATTAGTTGTTCCTCGACCAACTTTAAATGCCGGAACAGACACTTCAATATGCTTTGGAGCATCGGCGCAATTAAATGGACAGCATAACGGAACATCCTTTACTTGGGCACCGGCAAGCTCTTTGAACAACTCATCTATTTTGAATCCAATTGCAACACCAACTATTACTACGCAATATGTATTAACGGTTATCGATAATATTTCGGGGTGCCCAAAACCAAGTACAGATAATGTTACTGTAAATGTAGCCCCAGCTGTAATTGCTAATGCAGGAAGAGACACTACAATTATGGCGGGTATGCCATTACAATTAGCTGCAAGTGGAGGAACTACTTATTTATGGACGCCATCAACAGGACTTAATAATCCTGCAATCTATAATCCAATTGCATTGTTAGATGGCAATCCAACATTAGTAACGTATCAAGTTCAAGTTAGCGATCTTGCCGGTTGCAGTAATATGGCTTCCATTAATGTAACTGTATTAAAAATTCCACCCACTATTTATGTTCCCAATGGCTTTACTCCAAATAGCAATGGTAAAAATGATGTATTCCGTCCTATTTATATTGGAATAAAATCAGTTGATTTCTTTAGCGTTTATAACCGCTGGGGAAAGCTTATTTATACAAACAATAAAATGGATGGTAGTGGTTGGGATGGCACTATTAATGACATCAAACAAAACGCTGGAACTTTTGTTTGGATGGTGAAGGCTACCGATATTACCGGCAAGGAACATTTCAAAAAAGGAACGGTTTTCTTAATGCGCTAATCAACTTTCCTTTTAGTTTGCTTTTAAACTTTCCTTTCTTTTCAAAATCTACCTATTGGTTCTGATTTTAGTAATAAATAATTGTGCTTAAAACAGGAATAGAATTGCCATCAATTTGGTTCACACAAAATTGATGTAATTTTAGGTACTATTATTGAATGCTTTTAAAAAAAATAAAAACTTCGCAGTTGGAAAATATTTTTATACAGTGAGAAAGAATTTAGCGGCATGAAAAACATATTTTTCACTTTACTCATTTTATTAGGTTTCAGTTATGTTGCGAATGCACGGCATATAACTGGCGGAGAAATTTATCACGAATATCTTGGTCCCGGCTCTATACCAAATACCAGCCAATATAGAATTACACTTCGGTTATTTAGAGATTTTTTTTCTGCTGGTGCAGCATTGGATGCAACAGCAAACATTGGCATTTTCGATAAATCGAATAACAGTTCAGTTACAGGTTCTCCATTTACATTTCCATTAGATCATATTGATATTTTGGAGCGGTCTGGCACCATTCCTTGTATCGTAAACGCTCCTGATGTAAAATATCAGGTTGGATATTATTTTTATGTAGTAACACTCCCCAATAATCAAGCTGGTTATTGGATTAGCTATCAACGATGTTGCCGAGTGGATGGGATTACCAATCTTACAGCGCCTGCATTAAATATTGGCGCTACTTATTTGGGAAGTATTGCAGGAACAACTACAATTGGAACAGGCCATAATTCAAGTCCAAAATTTTATTTAAGAGATACAGCATTGGTTTGTCATAACAGGAATTTCACACTTGATTTTAGTGCTTCTGATGCAGACGGGGATAGTCTTACTTATGAATTGTGTGAGGCATTTGAAGGAAATTTGTATCCGCAAACTGTAATTACAAGTCCCTTGCCTCCTCCCTATTCTTGGGTTCCGTATGGCACAGGTTTTTCAATGATTGCTCCATTGGGACCAGGCGTAACCATTAATCAAAACACAGGAATAATTTCCGGAATTGCTCCTTCTGCTGCCGGTTCGTATGTAATTGCAGTTTGTGTTAACGAATGGAGAAACGGTCAAATAATAAATACTCATAGAAAAGATTTTATATTAAAAGTAGCAGACTGCGATTTTGTTTCTGCGCAGCTCCCAATTGCAGCTACCTTTTGTGAAAGCTTATCTGTTTCTTTCGAAAATCTTTCTCCTTCTACATTAATTTATTCTTGGTTTTGGGATTTTGGTGTAACCACTATTTTGAGTGACACTTCTAATGTACAATCTCCAACTTACACTTATGCAGATACAGGAACTTATACTGTAAGCCTTGTCGTCAATAGAGGTGATCCTTGTTCTGATTCTGCAACTATGCAATTAGGACTTTATCCAAATTTTATTTCCAATTTTTCATCCGTGGGTATTTGTGTCAATAGACCTGTTCTATTTACTGATCTATCAACTGCTAATTATGGAACAATAAATAGTTGGCGTTGGAATTTTGGAGAACCAATAATTATAAGCGATACTTCAATTCTACAAAATCCAATTTATACATATCCAACCATAGGAGTTAAAAATGTTCAATTGATTGCTACGAGCAGCAAAGGATGTATCGATACTATTCAAAAAGACATAACAATTATAGACAAGCCTCCCATTAACCTTGCTTTTCGAGACACACTAATTTGTAATGTTGATTCACTTCGTATTCCTGTATCCGGCAATGGCGTTTTCAGTTGGACTCCCAACTACAATATTCTTTTTGCCAACACAAACAATCCTCTTGTGTTTCCGCAAGTAACAACGTGGTATTACGTAGAGCTAGATTTGAATGGCTGTAAAAACACAGACTCTGTAAGAGTTCGAGTAGCTGCTGCCGTTAATCTAACTATTCGACCCGATACAACAATTTGTAGAGGCGATAGTGTTCAGTTAAATATTCAAACAAATGGATTGCAATTTTTATGGACTCCTGCTCTTGGTTTGAGTAATCCTAATATTGGTACACCCATTGCTTATCCAACTACAACAACATTGTATCAACTTACTTCAAGTCTTGGAATGTGTAATGTTAAAGATTCAATTATTGTACGAGTTGTTCCATATCCTTCTGTAAACGCAGGCCCCGATGCAACCATTTGTTTTGGAACTTCCACAACACTGAATGCAAGTATGGTTGCTTCTTCATTTTTATGGCGACCGCAAGGATCCTTGAGCAATCCTACTATTTTAAATCCAATTGCTTCACCCAAACAAACTACTTCATACATTTTACAAGTAAATGATACATTGGGTTGTCCTAAACCAAGTTTTGATACCGTGATAGTAAATGTTCGGCCTAAGCTAAATGTATTTGCTGGAAGAGA
This sequence comes from Chitinophagaceae bacterium, assembly GCA_004322425.1. Lineage (GTDB taxonomy): Bacteria > Bacteroidota > Bacteroidia > Chitinophagales > Chitinophagaceae > VBAS01. The sequence continues at coordinate 65,217 of SCVJ01000022.1, read as the reverse complement.
TACATCAATAGTAGTCAATCAACCTTTACAATTAAATGCAACAGGCGCATTCACTTATTTATGGTCTCCTTCTGCTGGATTAAACAATATTTCAATAGGAAATCCCATAGCCATTTTGTCGGGCAACTTTGATAGTATTCGTTACAAAGTTGTTGGTCGTGATATTGTGGGCTGTTCAGATTCGTCAAATTTGTTGGTAAGAGTTTTTCGAACTGGACCACAAATATTTGTTCCTTCAGGTTTTACACCCAATGGAGATGCTCTCAACGATATACTAAAACCTATAGCTGTGGGAATGGAAAGAATTGAATATTTTAAAATTTACAATCGATGGGGTCAATTGGTTTTTAGTACTACAATTAATGGTCAAGGTTGGGATGGAAAAATTGAAGGTGTTGCGCAAACCTCAAACACTTTTGTTTGGATGGTAAAAGCAATTGACTATACCGGTAAACCATATTTCCAAAAAGGAACAGCCACTTTAATTCGATAACCATTTTTTAAAACATTTATTCTATCCATTATCTTCGTTTTTCATTTTTATCAATATCACCATGTCGAAAATTATTTTTATTACTGGTGCCACATCTGGTTTTGGCGCGGCTTGTGCTAAAAAATTTGCATCGAAAGGTCACCATCTTATTTTAAATGGCAGAAGAGAAGACCGACTTACAGCACTACAAGAAGAACTGGAAACTAAATATAAAATTAATGTGCTGTTGCTTCCCTTTGATGTACGAAAAAAAGAAGAAACATTTTCCACCATTGAAAACATTCCAACTGCTTGGCAACAAATAGATATACTTGTAAACAATGCTGGGCTTGCATTGGGAAGAGATTATTTTGATGAAGCATTATTAGAAGATTGGGAAACTATGATTGATACCAATCTAAAAGGGTTGCTTTATGTAACAAAAGCAACACTACCATTTCTTAAAAAAGAGCACGCACATATTATTAATATTGGCTCCACGGCTGCGAAAGATATTTATGAAAAAGGAAACGTGTATTGCGCTACCAAAGCTGCCGTAGATTCTATTTCACAAGCCATGCGCATTGATTTATTACGACATAATATTAAAGTTACGGCCATACATCCCGGCGCTGCTGTAACTGAATTTTCAGAAGTTCGGTTTAAAGGTGATAAGGAAACAGCCAAAAATATTTACAATGGAATTATCCCTCTAACTGCCGAAGATATTGCTGACACAGTTTTTTATTGCAGCAATTTACCGGCACATGTTTGTATTAACGATCTAACAATTACGTGCACGCGGCAAGCCAGTAATGTTTACTTCAATAGAAAATAAATTCTAAATTTTATTGCGCTAACGATATTCTAAGTTGTACGCCAGCTCTTGTATTGGTAATGTCGCCACTACCTGAAATTTTTTGAATATTCTTTGTTTGTTCAAAATAAAAAGTAGCTCGAACTCGACTATTCACTACATAATCAATGGATGGATTGATGCGAATAATTTTTTGCCCTGACGTTATTAGTGAACTATTTTGATCCAATTTATTTATGGTGGTAACATCATCTCTAATACTTAAATCGAACTTGAATGTAATATCATTATCCAATTTCATCTTCCCTAACTTTTTTATTATAGGCACTCCCCGTCGACGCCAATCCGCACCCACACTAATTTCTGCAGATCTATTTTCTGACAATTGATAATCAATTAAACTCAAACTCAATTGCCTTGTTTTTCTAAATTCAAATCGAGTACTTAACTGATTCGTGAAACTAACATCCATTGAAAATAAAGGACTAAACTCTTCACTAATAGTAATATTGGGAACTAAGAAATAAGGAATATAATTTTTAGTTAGCGTATCGATGAAAGAGGGAAAACTATAGCGCAATGGATCTTGAAAAAATAATGCAGAATTAAAACTATTCATACTTAGTGTGCTTCTATAACCATGTCTCAGTACTATATTAGAAAATATTTTTTCCAACCCTTTCACTCTACTTAATCCATTATAAGAAATATTCCAATTGGGCCTCGGCATTAATCCGCTAAAAGGATTGGAGCGAAGATTGGGATTATTATTTTTTACTAATTGAATACTCAACGGTTCTTGATTTGTATACGCAGCAATAAATGCAGGAAGTAATACATCTTGCGCATAACGACCATATCCAGCATAATATCCATCGGCTCCAGGAGTTGGATTGGCACCGTTATAAGGATTTGCTTTCCCTAATTTTTGAGAAAGAATAATTCTATTGGCCTCAAACTTTTTAAATGTTAGGGACACAATATTCGGATCATATTTTTGAAACAAAGTTTGATAGGAAATGTAACTAATGCTGAAACTTCCCATCGCATACGGATTCAATCTTGCTAAAGATCCATTGGGCAAACCGGAGGTATCTTTAAACAACTCGGAATAATTTTTAGTAAAAGTCTTATCGATATTTATATCAATATTAAAATCTTGAAAAGGAATTAGCTGTGCGGTAATTTTAAGCCGTTGATCATAACGTTGCTCGATGAGTGCATTAAAAATTGCATCCTTTGTAAATTGCTGTTGTATCCCTTTTCGATTTATCCAACTTGTGTCCGGTTGGTAACCGAAAATAAAATCGAAGCCGGGCTGCTTGGCTTTCCAGTTTTGACCAAAGAATTGCGTACTGTCAAGGTATCCGGGCAAACTCGTTCCGGCATTTTCAGAAAATTGTATGCCAACTCTTTTTACAGAAGTGGCAATTTGAACAATCGTTTTTACACCATTATTTATTACAGGAATTTGATCTTTTCGTCCTTCTTTGCGTAATTGCCTTGCTTGTTTTCTTTCAAATTTCTGTAATTTTCTCAATTGTTTTTTTGAAAGTGAATCTAAGTTCGAAATGTTTTTTAGTGAATCCAATGAAGGATTTTTTGGAGCAATCGGAAGCGCTGCGTTAGTTGCAGATGGTGCTGCAAATACAGCGCGCAGCAATTTTGATTTATTATACAATTGTTCAAAATCAAGTTCACCATCTACACTTTTTGTTTGACCATTAGACAAAATATTACCTAAATTTTTTGCCAATAGCGACGCTCCCATCCAATCATATTCCGATTTATAATTGAAACGCAGTTTTGTCCACTCAATAAGTGGGAACTTATTAGTTGGAAAATTATACGTCATTGTTGCTTCTTGATGAAAGTGTGTGTTTCGTCCTCCTTTAAAAAAGTTATTACGAATAGAGTCTTTTTTAACTTTTGTATCTATTCTACCAATAGGTTCATCAATTCGTGCATTATTCGTTGCACTAAAATCAAGATTTATAGATCGTGTCAAATCCCAACGCAATACATAATAACGATCGAACGTAAAAAATTTATCAAACGATTCAGGAACTTTATATGGGCCACCACCAACATTTTTAGGTTGCATCGCACCAAACTGCCGAAACACGTCGGCCTTTACAGAAATTTGCGATGGCTTGTAATTGAGGTTGATATCTTTAATAAAAGAAATCCATTTAGAGTTGGACTCTATTAATTTTTTGAATGGCTCTAAATAGCGAGGCTGAATTGCAAAATTATAACCAATTGCTCCTCTTGTTCGATTCATCATTTCGCTTTCAATTAAAGGATTTTTGCGCTCCATTTGATAGATTGAATAATTAAAATCAAGGTTAGAAATATCCCAAAGTTGTGGAGTTCTGTTTCCTGTTTTAATCATTTTTACATTGGTCAATGCCACTGTTTTAATAGTGGTAATATCGGACGCATCATTTCTTATAGAATCGCGAATATCTTTTGTTGACTCTCTAAGTTTGTCTTTCATTTTTATATCCAAATCGTATGGATCATACTCAGGTGTACTACTAGTACGACTGATGCCCGCATAAATAGGAATTTGAAGATTCGCTTTTTTAGGTAATAATTTTCCTGCGTCAATATTTGTGGAAACATCAAACTGGTAAAAATCTTCGCGACTTCTTTCATTCACTCTTTGTTCCAAGGTTCCAAAACCTTTACTGCTTGCTCTTCCCGAAACACTTACATTACCTAAATCAGCTAATGTAACATCCATTCGCCCTACCGCTGCCCAGCCTCCATCTTCATCCATACTGGATAACCGAAGTTCATTAAACCATATTTCGGCATTTGCATTTTCCACTTTTACATTTTCCACTCCAAGCAATACTCCTTTTACTTCGCCGAGATTGGGATTGCCAATGATTGCAAATTTTTTACCATTAATAGTTTCGCTAAAATAATTGGAAGGAGAAATTCCCGCTTTATTTCTTTTCCCTTTAAGCGTTGTTAATTCTTGTAAATTAAAATCTAGATTATTTTCTATTGGCCAAATTGTAAGCGAATCGGTAGCACCCCATCGTGTTATTTTCAGGGGCACTCTTATTTCATAGTAATTACTTACAAAATCATTTCCAATTCTTACTACAGCATTAAGGTCTTTATCATTTAATGTGTTTTGAAAAATTTCTTCGGCATGAACAAATAATGAAAGACGACCGTATTGTCGAAGATCAAAAGGCATTGTTTTGAAGACTGCTCTGGTTTCATTTTCTGCCAAATCACGAAACCGCAAGCTCAATGATTGTTCGTTTTCCAATAATGCAACATTGTTATTGCTTAATTGGCTTTGTCTCTCAATACCCGGTGGAACTACATATCGAATGGGTTGTCGACGATCATTTTCTTCTACATTGACTGCCAAAACATCAACCTTTGTAGGATCATTTGTAGGCAACGTTTTAAAAATACCCGTTGTATCCACTTCATAAGTAAAGCGTCGCCATTGATTACGCACCAATTCTAATTTTCCAAATCGACAAACAACAGTATCATCAAAACCAGTTAGAAACATTCGAATAAATCGAATGGATTTGAAATCGGGAATATTACCAATCTTATTTTGAAACTGCGAAACAGGAATTCGAAATAAATACCAAGTCTCGTCTCGTTTTGTTCTGTCGATAAGTTCAACCGAAACAACTCGTTTGTCAGTAATAAAATTAGAACCTACCGACATATTGGGTTTCAATTCTACTCGATATTGGAAATATTCTTCTACTTCATTCAATGTATTATCCCGATTCATTTCTTCTTGATCGGGATACATTGTAAAAGCATTTAGTTGTGAGTTATTAAGATTAACGGGAGAATTTCCGTTGGGATTATTTACATCTTTATATCGTTGCAAAATTCCAGCTAAAGGTTGATCATAAATACCATCACGATAATGTTTAAAATTATCTGCCGTGGGATCGATGGTTGCTTTTTGATAAAGAGAAGAATTGATTCCAAAGTTTGTAGCCAGATTATTGATATAGATTTTAAACTTTTCTTTTTCTAAATCATCATTTAATCCGTCATAACCAACATCCTGAAAGGGACGATCTTCAGTATTATTACTAAAGGCATTGGTAATTTGCAATGGATTTGAAGGTACTCTTCCCCAAACTGTACTGTTATCTACGGGCAATGTAGTATTGTGCGGAGTAGGTAATCCATTTTCAAACATTCGTTTTCCATCTTTTAAAATATCTTCAGAGATGTTTCCTAAATTAAAATATAATTCGCCTCCTGTACTTCCTGTTTTATTAATAAATGGATCTTGTAACCAAAATTCTATGAACTCAATATTTCCTGTCTCAAAATCTGTTTGATCAATATGGCGCATAATGCCACCCCATGTTTGTTTGGGATTTAATAATCTACCCGAACCATTTACTCTGCTGTTTCTATATTCTAAATTATAAGGGCCTTTTTCTCCCGGATAAAAAGCAAGATCAAAAGTTGGTAAAATGGATTGGCCATAATCGGTTGTTCTATTTGGAAAAATTTCTTTTTGATAAACTTGTCTTGTTTCTGGTTTTGAAAGTTCAGTCAAATTATTGCGCAATGGATTATTAGCGTTTCTTGCTTCTTGTAGCTGCTGTTCAATTTGATACCAAGCCAACTTGGCTCTATTATAACCTTGCTCCAAATTATTATTCAGCACAGCTTCGGGAAAAAGAATATTATTGTTTTTATCAACAGCTTTTTGTGGAGCCGAAGCAAGTGTCCAACTGATTAAAGGGAATCGTAAATCAATACTACTTCTTGTTCCTTCAAAATCGTCCATATAAACAGCTCCTTCATTTCCCTTTCCAATTTGAGGAGCATGTCCTGGTTTTAACCAAGCTGCTTCGCCATAAGCGGTGATATTCGACATTGTCTTGGTAGAATAAAAAGGAAGTTTATCCAACCATTTTGAAAGTCGTGGAATTTCGTTGCGATAATCAAAATCAACGCCATACATCGTGTTTCGAATAGGATCATCGCCATAACTCTGCTTTGGAAAGAAAGGTCTTTCGCCTAATCTTACCATCGTTCCACCCACTGTAAATTTTTTACTAGCTAAATAGTCGAGCCGTAATGCTAAATAATTTTTTGTTTGCAATCCATAGGTTGCATTGTTTTCATATTGAACATTGACGGGTAATCCCGCATTGATAATAGCCTGATTAATTATTTTTAGAGATCCTAAATCGTAATTGATTTCAAAATCAATATTCTCTCTCAAAATCTGTCCGCCAGCAGTAACGGTTACAGAACCTTTTGGAATATTAAATCCAAGTTGATATTCTGCCGATCCCAAACCTGATTTACTTCTTCCACTTAGTTTGAAGCGATTGAGATTGGAATAGTTTTGAGCTATTGCTTTTATCGTATCGTACAGAGGATAAAATAAATATTTAGCTCGTTGTTGCAAACTATCGGTTCCTTTATAAATATATTCCAGATCTTTCCCAAAAGGTTCCAACACAGGAAATATGATTCGGCTTTGTGAAGCAATTACTGTATAGCCTTCCAAATAATCAAACACACCATCGGGTTGCGGATCGTTTTGATTATTGAGTCGATCTAAGTTAAGTAATGAAATCAATGGTTGCCCTTTATATGGATCACTCACCGGAGTTGGTGGCATATATCTTTTTTCACCAAAGCTGGGCTCTTCGTACAACACATCTAATTTAAAATCAGATTTTTCCAATTGCCCAACTCCCACTGAATAAACATTTTTCATCATCAAATCCCAAATGGGAAGATTGGTTCGTTGCGAAGTAGCTTTCAATAATTTCAGAAAAAGAACAGGCTGAGAGGTTCCTGTTGAATCGGGCGGAATATCTGAAGAAAATTCTCCCACTTGATATACTTTACCGTTATAGGTATATTGAAATGCAATTCCCATTACTTCGTCCGGTTGCAATTGTTGGTTCAACGAAATAAATCCAACACGTGGATTTAAATAATAATCAGATGGATGTAATTTTCTGGCAAATGTTTTTTCAAAATCTTGAACCGGTTGTAATCCCAATCCTGTTAATACACTTTGTACTTGTGTTGAACTTCTTGCATTGGCGCTATTAATAAGTGTTGGATAAAGATTATTAGCACTATTTCGTGGAGGCACATTTCCAATTCCAGTCCATAATCCAAAAGGTTGTCCTTCTCCAAGATCCATTAATGCCACAACATCTCTGGTTTCTGTGGTGGCCCCAGTTCTATTTGTAATCCAAACTTCTACTCGAAGTATTTGTATCAATGAATTTACAACAGGCAAATTTTTCATTGCCTTATTAAAATTATTTCTAAAGTATTGCGACATTAGAAAATGTCTGTTCTCTTCATATTCATCAGCCTTATATGAAAATAACTGAGTAGATGAACCCCCTTGAATTCCCAATGACTGGCGTTGTGAACGTTGGTTTGCTAAAACAGATGTGATGAATAATTTTCCAAATTGTAACTGAGTTTTTATGCCAAATAATGATTGAGCCCCCGGAATCAGCGTTCCCTTGGTTGTAAAATTTGTATTACCGGCTTGCAATAATTTTAATACTTCATCATCTTTTCCTTGATAATCGAGTTTGAGTTGATTATCAAAACTAAAATTGGCTAGCGTATTATAATTGATAGGAAGTTTTAATTTATCGCCAATATTAGCATCTACTTGAAATTGGCTATTCATGTTAAAATCAAAACCTCCGTTATTTCTTGATCTTTCTGGCAAAGTGGGGTTATTAATTTGTTGCCCTTGATAACCTGCCATGATATCTACATATCCGTTTGGCTGAATATCAATTTTCCCGTTACCAACAATTCTATTCACCCAATCATTTACAAAATTAAATTTAGGTTTATATAATCTTCGGTTGAGCGAAGTGAGCATGGCAGCTCTCTTTCTAAAATATTCTTTTTCATCTTCCTTCCCTTTGAGTGAAATAAATTCGCTCATCGAAAAAGTCATTGGTGTTCGATAGTAACGACTCCCTATTTTTTCGATAACATAATATTGTTTTGAAACCGGATCGTATTCGATTTGTTTTTTTATAAAAGAAGTATCTTTTAATAACCACGGATTTTGGTTAGGATAGGTGTAAGTATCGGCATAACGATCACGAATGGGCAAACGAATTGTGTCTGAAAGTTGATAAATTTCGGATACAGTAAAAGCCCCAATAATCGTTGCATTCAACTTCAATAAAAAGCCAAATAACAACATACTTGTTGCTAGAAATATTTTAATTCTTTTAAGTCGCAAACTATCTTACCAAATTTGTTTTGTAAAATTCAATAATAGGCTAAACTGTTTTTAATGCTAGTTTGATGACTTCTTCTATTGAACCAATAGAAGGATTGGTGTGCATTACTTTTTGAATCGCTTGATCGGCTGCATTTCGAGCAATACCCAAAGCCATCAGTGCATTTAACGAATCTGATTGTAAGCTATTGTGTTTCAGTGGTGAAATATCTGATTGAAGCGGATGTTTGGCTAGTTTATCTCGTAATTCAAGAACCATTCTTTCCGCTGTTTTTTTACCAATTCCTTTTACGGTTTCCAAGGTTTTTACATCGGCAATACTAATTGCCCGAACCAAATCATCGGGTTTCATGGAGGAAAGCATAATTCTTGCGGTAGAAGAACCAATGCCCGAAACACTAATTAAATTTAAAAACATTTCTTTCTCGGCAAGTTCAAAAAATCCGTAAAGTATGTGTGCATCTTCTCTTATCAGCAAATGGGTATGCAGAGTTCCACTTTCAAGATGTTGAATTTTTGAATACGTATTTAGAGTAATTTGAACATCATAGCCCACTCCGTTTACTTCTACTTGAACAGATGCTGGAGTTTTATGAAAATAATTCCCTTTCAGATATGCAATCATGCTTGCGAATATAAGATAAAATGCCCTCCTTTCTAAGACGTCTTCTTGCTTGATTTTAAAAAATAAAAGAGCATAAAATTTATTATTTTCGCCTCTATATTTTTTGAAAAATGAAAGGGAAAATTACTGCTGCAATTACTGCTGTTGGAGGGTTTGTACCAGAAGACAAACTCACCAATTTTGACTTAGAAAAAATGGTGGACACCAACGATGAGTGGATTAAAACCCGAACAGGAATTGAAGAAAGAAGAATTTTGAAAGGAGAAGGATTAGCAACTTCCGATATGGTAGTACCGGCGGTAAAACAAATCTGTGAAAAAAGAGGAATAAACCCCAATGAAATTGAATGTTTAATTGTTGCTACTGTTACACCCGATATGGTATTTCCGGCAACCGCTACTATTGTTTGCGATAAAATAGGTGCTACAAATGCATGGGGCTTTGATGTTAGTGCAGCTTGCTCAGGTTTTCTTTATTCCCTTACGCTTGGTGCTTCGCTAATAGAAAGTGGACGCTACAAAAAAGTTGTCGTCTGCGGCGCTGATAAAATGAGTTCAATTATCGACTACAGTGATCGCGCCACCTGTGTCATTTTTGGCGATGGTGCCGGTGCCGTTTTGTTGGAAGCCAATGAAAATGGCTTTGGTGTTTTAGACAGTCTTTTAAAAAGTGATGGCAGCGGTTGTAAATATCTTCATTTAAAAGCAGGTGGATCTTTAAAACCTGCTTCCATTGAAACTGTTTTAGCAAAAGAGCATTATGCTTTTCAAGATGGGCAACCCGTTTTCAAATTTGCTGTAAAAGGAATGGCGGATGTGAGTGCCGAACTTTTAGAGAAAAATAAAATGACGGGAGATGATATAGCATGGTTAGTACCTCATCAAGCAAATAAAAGAATTATTGATGCCACGGCTAATAGAATGGGGTTGAATCCTGATAAAGTGATGCTCAATATTCAGCGATATGGAAACACAACTTCCGGTACCATTCCACTTTGTTTGTGGGATTGGGAAAATAAATTAGTAAAAGGTGATTACCTCGTGTTGGCTGCCTTTGGCGGTGGATTTACTTGGGGAGCTACTTTGGTAAAGTGGGCTTATTAATTAGTCAACAAGACTACTTTTTGGAACGAGAATAAACAATAAAATCAGTTTGAGGTATTTTTTGTATTCCTAATTGTCGTAACATATTTACGAGTTGTCCCCGATGATAAGTGCTATGATTATAAACATGGATTAGCATTTGATAAACTGGTTGTTTGTAATGTTCGCTTTTAAAATTATGATATTGAACTACATGATTTAAAGCAGGCTCTGAAGCATTGTTAACCCATTCTTGCCATTGTAATGATTGATGAAGTAACCCATTTACAGCCTCTGCCATTGTCCCATTAAAATTTTCGCTAGGTATAATTACACGCTCATTTAATTTTATTCGTTGCCACCAAATGCTTTCAGCATCCCACAAGTGCAGAATTGTGGCTAATAAACTTTTAAAACTACTGGGTATTTCTTCTCTTTGTTTTTCTTCCGTTAATAACAAAATAGAATTTGCTAACTTTTGATTGGCCCAAACATTATAAGATGCTAGCGACAATAATAACTCTTTCATAATTTTCGTATTGACGAATGGTTAGCTGGTAAAAATAAAATCATTTACATTTGATTTTAGATTTTTTTGTTGGTACAAATTTTCAATATTTAATTTTTTTTTATGAAGAAAAGTTATCCACTTTCGGGCTTTAGCTCGGTTGCGCTTCATGCTGGGCATAGCCAAGATCCAATGTTTGCGCATATTACACCCATTTATGCATCCTCTACTTTTGTGTACGACAATGCAGAACAAGGAATGCGGCGCTTTAGCGGTGAAGAAGAAGGATATATTTATAGCCGTTGGGGAAATCCCAATTTTACGGAGGTAGAAAAGAAAATTTCAGCTTTAGAAACATTAGGCATTACTGATGCCACGGGTAATCCATTAGAAGTAAAAGCACTTTTACATTCTTCGGGCATGGCTGCATTAAGTACGTTGATGTTTGGAAATTTGAAAACTGGAGATAAAGTTCTAACTCATTTTTCTCTTTATGGTGGATTGGAAGAATTGATTTCAAAAATTCTTCCACCATTAGGTATTGAACCAATTATTGTTGATCTACGTGATTTAAATAAAGCCGAAGCAGCCATAAAGGAAAATACCGGAATAAAATTGATGTATTTGGAAACTCCTGCAAATCCCACTCTTCAGTGTATTGATTTGGATGCCCTCACAAAACTTGCTAAAAATCACAACCTATTGACAGCAGTGGATAATACATTTGCCACTCCGTATTTGCAACAACCGTTTCGCTATGCTGTAGATTATGTTTTTCACAGCACCACCAAATTTTTAAACGGCCACGGAACTGCGATTGGCGGAATTTTAATCGGAAAAGATATTGATAAAATGAACGGTAGTATTACAAAGACTTATCGTTTATTGGGAGGCAACAGTAATCCCTTCGATGCGTTTTTATTAAATCAAGGAATAAAAACATTAGAATTAAGAATGGAACGACACTGCTTTAATGCACAACAAGTAGCCCATTTTTTGGAAACACACAAAGCCGTTGCGAAAGTCAACTACAACGGGCTTACTTCTCATAACGACTATGCTATTGCAAAGAAGCAAATGAAGCATGCCGGCGCCATGATGAGCTTTGAATTAAAAAACGGCAAACAAGGTGGTATTGATTTTATGAATAAATTAAACCTCTGTATTCGCACCGTTTCATTGGGAACAGCCGAAACTATTTTAAGTCATCCGGCTTCCATGACGCATTATTGTGTTCCCAAAGAAGAAAGAGAAAAATATGGTATTACAGATGGATTAATTAGAATGAGTGTTGGCCTTGAAAATATTCAGGATATTCTCAATGATTTGGAGCAAGCACTTAACTGATACATTTAGTTTGATTTTAAATGATTAAAAGATTATGAGTATTGATATTCGTCGCACTGCAAAAGAAGATTGCCCAAGATTATTAGAGTTGATTCAAGAACTGGCTACTTATGAACGAGCGCCAAATGAAGTAACTGTAACGTTGGCCCATTTTATAGAAAGCGGTTTTGGCAATAATCCTGTTTGGTGGGCTTTTGTAGCTGAAGAAGAAGGTTTGATTCTTGGTTTTGCTCTGTACTATATTCGTTACTCTACTTGGAAAGGACAGCGAATGTATTTAGAAGATATTCTTGTAACAGAATCGGCTAGAAGGAAAGGCATCGGCAAACTATTAATGGACCGTTTGATAGTAGAATCGCAAGAAAAAAAATTCGGCGCTATTGTATGGCAAGTACTAGAATGGAACGAACCAGCTATAAATTTTTATAAAAAGTATAAAACAAATTTCGATGCGGAATGGGTGAATTGCGCAATTGAAATTAACTAACGCCAGATACTTGCATTTCTTTATTAATTTTCATTACCAAGCCCTGCAAAACCTTGCCTGGTCCAACCTCAATAAACTGTGAAGCTCCATCTATAATCATAGCTTGAACAGATTGAGTCCATTTTACAGCACTAGTTAATTGCATTACCAAATTACTTTTCATTTCATCCTTATCCATCACTGCTTTAGCAACTACATTTTGATAAATAGCACAACTGGGTTCGTAGAATTTAGTAGCATCAATGGCAATTTTTAATTCATCTTTTGCCGGATCCATTAATGGCGAATGAAATGCTCCTCCAACCGGTAAAACCAATGCCCGTTTAGCACCGGCTGCTTTCATTCTTTCACAAGCAATTTCAATTCCTTTAAGCGAACCACTTATTACCAATTGTCCAGGACAATTGTAATTGGCGGCAACAACAACTTCATTCGTTTCTTGCAAAATATTTGCACAAATTTGTTCTACTTGTTCCTCTCCCAAATTCAATACGGCGGCCATTGAAGACGGCTTTAATTCGCATGCCTTTTGCATTGCTTTAGCGCGAACAGAAACCAATTGCAAGGCATCCTCAAAATGAAGGACATTATTTGCTACGAGTGCAGAAAATTCGCCTAATGAATGACCAGCAACCATATCGGGTTTTGCATTTTCGATACTTTTATAGGCAATTACAGAATGTAAAAAAATGGCTGGTTGTGTTACATTAGTTTGTTTCAATTCGTCGTCACTCCCGTTAAACATGATATCGGAAATACGAAATCCTAAAATTTCGTTTGCTTGTTCAAATAGCTTTTTTGCAAAAAAACTATTTTCATAATATAATTTTCCCATTCCTGAAAACTGTGAACCTTGTCCGGGAAATATATATGCCTGCTTCATGTTGTATATTTTTTGTAAGATTGTTACTATCCCAAATCGGTGCTGATCAGTTTTAAAAATTCGCTTCGAGTAGAGTTCTCATGAAATTCTCCATCAAAAGCTGAAGTTGTAGTTACAGAATTTTGTTTTTGCACGCCACGCATCATCATACATAAATGCTGTGCTTCAATAACCACGGCTACTCCAAGCGGATTGAGTGTTTCTTTAATAGCATCTTTAATTTGAATAGTCAATCGCTCTTGTACTTGCAACCTTCGTGCATAAACATCTACTACTCTGGCAAGCTTACTCAATCCTGTAATCCATCCGTTGGGGATATATGCAATATGTACTTTTCCAAAAAAAGGAAGTAAATGATGTTCGCATAAACTGTATAGTTCAATATTTTTCACTACAATCATTTCACTCACCGATTCTTTGAATTTTGCAGATTCAATAATGCTTTTTGCATCTAAATTATAACCTTGCGTAAGAAACTGCAAAGATTTCGCTACTCTTTCGGGAGTTTTTATAAGTCCTTCCCTATTTGCATCTTCGCCTAATAAGTTAATGGCTTCTTTGTAATGCTGCATTAGCTTATCGGTAATCTCCTTATCAAATTTTTCTTCTTTATTATATGCCATATTGAAATAAAATTAAACAACAGGATATTCAACAAAATTTTTAGAAGTTTCATAAAGTCGAAGATGAAGATCCATATTTTCCTGAATATGCGGTCGTAATAAATTATAAATAACCAAAATAATATTTTCTGCAGTAGGAATCAAATCTTTGAATTCATCTGTATCTAAATTTAAATTTTTGTGATCAAATCGAGAATGGATTTCTTTTTTTACTAATTCACTAAGCACTTTTAGATTAATAACGCATCCTGTTGTCGGATTTGGTATTCCAGTAACTTTTACCTCCAACTCGTAGTTATGTCCATGATAGTTTGGCCAGGAGCATTTGCCAAAAACTTTTTCATTAGTAGCATCATCCCAATTGGAATTGAATAGCCGATGTGCAGCATTGAAATGTTCTTTTCTTATTACAGCTACTTTATTATTCATGATGATAAAATATATTTTAACTTCTCCAGCTATTTACCCTCCAAAATATTCAACAAATACTCTTGGAGTTTCGTACAATTTTATGCTATGCAACAGCACACCATTTGGTAAATTCGGGCTCAACTCATTCCAAATTCCAATGGCCAAATTTTCTGTACTGCACAATTTCCCGCGCATAAAATCTACATCCATGTTTAAATTTTTATGATCTATTTTACTAACAATATGCTCCCGAATAATTTTGCTCAGTTTTTTTACATCAAATACAAATCCGGTATCGGGATGAGGGTCGCCTTTAATAGTAACAAAAAGATCATAATTATGCCCATGCCAATTTTTATTGGCACATTTTCCAAAAACTTCTTCATTCTTTGCGGCACTCCAATCTGAATTATACAGTTGATGTGCTGCATTAAATTGTTCCAATCTTGTTAGATAAATCATACTTTTTTAGAAAGCGCAAAGTTAATAGTAAATAAGATGTAAGTATAATTCCGACATTTGCTTTCATGAATTACCTTTTACTTGCTGCTACAGTTAAAGAAATAAATCCATTTCTTACCTTTTACAAAAAAAACATTCCAACGGTGCCCATTGATATTTTAATTACAGGCATTGGACTTACATCAACAGCTTATCATTTAACTAAGCAATTGCAACTAAAAAATTATGATTTAGTAATTCAAGCTGGAGTGGCGGGATGTTTCGACAAAAAAATACCACTTGGAAAAGTAATGTCAATCAACCAAGAAGCTATTGCCGACTTGAGTGTTGTTGAGTTGAAAAAATTAAAAACAACTTTTGATTTAAAACTAATTCCTCAAAATCAATTTCCCTATAAAAAGGGTTGGTTGATTAATGAAAATAAACAGATATTTCAAAAACTAAATATTCCCTCCGTACGAGGAATTTCTGTAAACGAAATAACAACTGATCTGAAAAAGAAAAATTTTTATATTGATAAATTCAATCCCGTTGTAGAAAGTATGGAAGGTGCCGCACTTCATTTTGTTTGTTTAATGGAAAAAATTCCATTTATCCAATTGCGAAGCATTTCCAACTACATTGGTGAAAGAGACAAAAAAAAATGGAATATGTCAACTTCAATTGAAAATTTAAATAAAGAACTTACTCAGTTGCTTCAATAATATTTTAAACTTATTTTTTTGAGATATACACTTGGCTTTTCTACTTGTCCCAACGACACTTTTATCTTCGACGCTTTGGTTAATAAAAAAATTGATACCGAAGGCCTTGAGTTTGATATAGTATTGGAAGACATTGAAACACTTAACCAGTGGGCCTTAGATGACAAATTGGATATTAGCAAACTTAGTTTTCCCTCCTTTTTTAAAAAAAAAGACAGCTATGTTTTATTAAATAGCGGTAGCGCTCTTGGAAAAGGTGTAGGCCCTTTATTAATAAAAAAAGAAAACGCTGAGCTACCCAATATAGAATCTTGCAGCATTACAATTCCTGGAATAAATACTACCGCAAACCTTTTACTCGACTTTTCATTTCCAAAAACAAAATTCAAAATTTCAAAAATATTTTCGTCAATTGAAGAAGCTGTACTGAATGGAGAAACTGAATTAGGAGTAATCATTCATGAAAATCGTTTTACGTATCATCAAAAGGGACTTGAAAAAGTGGCTGACTTAGGAGCACTTTGGGAGCAGAAAATGAATTTGCCAATTCCACTCGGAGGTATAGCTATCAAACGTTCTATTGATCCTTTCATTAGTTCCAAAATACAAACACTGATTCGAAAAAGTTTAGAATTTGCTTGGGAAAACTATCCGACTATTCCACAATACGTTCAAGATTTAGCCCAATCTTTAAATGAAAATGTAATTCGTCAGCATATTGAATTATATGTAAATAATTATTCACTCACTTTAGAAGAAGAAGGAAGAAATGCAATATTAAAATTACAAGAAATTTATATGAAAAATAAATTGGAAGATAGTGCTTCTAATCCCTCTATTTTTTTAAACGAACTAAAGTAAAAACTAAAATATTTTTTGATTACAAAGTCATTTCGCAAACATCACCTTCAATCAAAAGTTTCCCGGCAGTCTTTGATTTTATTTCTTCAATACTTACACCTGGAGCCCGTTCAAGAAGTTTAAATCCATCAGGTGTTATATCTAAAACAGCAAGTTCAGTTACAATTCTTTTCACACAATTTATTCCAGTTAATGGCAAGCAACATTTTGATAAAAGTTTCGATTCTCCTTTGGGATTTGTGTGCATCATGGCAACAATAATATTTTTTGCACTAGCCACAAGATCCATTGCTCCACCCATTCCTTTAACCATTTTTCCGGGTATTTTCCAATTGGCAATATCTCCGGTTTCACTAACCTCCATGGCTCCCAATACTGTAAGATCAACTTTACCAGCACGAATCATTCCAAAACTTTCTGCACTATCAAAAAAAGCACCGCCCGGTAATATAGTTACAGTTTCTTTTCCGGCATTAATCAAATCGGCATCAATGTTTTCTTCCAATGGATACGGGCCCATTCCCAACATTCCATTTTCGCTTTGTAACATAATATGCATACCAGCAGGAACAAAATTGGCAACCAAAGTAGGAATTCCAATTCCAAGATTTACATACATCCCATCGCGCAATTCTTGAGCGATTCGTTTTGCAATTTCGTATTTATTTAAAGCCATGTATTGAATTTGAATTAGATAACTTAATCTTTTATTTGAATAGTTCTTTTTTCAATTCTTTTCTCATATTGAGTTCCTTGAAATATTCGATGTACATAAATTCCTGCAACATGAACATCATCGGGATCTATTTGGCCCGGTTCAACTAATTGTTCTACTTCTGCTATTGTAATTTTTCCAGCCTTAGCCATTGAAGTTGAAAAGTTGCGACTGGTTTTTCTAAAAACAAGATTACCATAGCAATCTCCCTTCCACGCTTTCACAATTGCAAAATCAGCGTGCAGAGCTTCTTCCATTAAATACATTTTATTGTTGAACAATCGCTGCTCCTTTCCAATTGCTATTTCAGTTCCCACACCAGCTGGCGTAAAAAATGCAGGAATACCCATTCCAGCCATGGCAATACGAGTGGCTAATGTTCCCTGAGGAATGAGATCCACCTCCAACTCTCCTTGCAATAATTGCCTTTCAAATTCTTCATTTTCGCCAACATAAGAACTCATCATTTTTATTATTTGATGAGTTTTGAGCAACTTGCCCAAACCAAATCCATCAACTCCAGCATTATTAGCAATACAAGTTAAATTTTTGACACCCTTCTGAAACAATGCATCGATACAGTTCTCCGGTATCCCACATAATCCAAATCCGCCCAACATAATAGTAGCACCATCCTGAATATCTTTAATTGCTTCCACTGCACTGACTACAACTTTATTCATATTTCTTTTAATTAATGGTGCTGAAAATTTTAATTTGCTTGTTTTGCTTTTATTTTTTTCTTGACATTTACTGAAATCGAACTTGTCTTTTCATCTATTATCCTTTCGTCGATAGCTCGGCGTTCATTTCTTCTAAGTGAGTCTATAATTTGTTTTAATAAATCGGGGCGAGATTGGTAAAAATTAATACTGGTTTGAAATTTTTCATTTGAAATTCCGTGTAAAGAAAATATTTGATTGTATAATTTTTGAGTTTCAGCTTTTTTGTTCAGCGAACTATCTTTCATAATATACGTTTCGGTGTATTCATCAGCACGCATCAAATCCCACATTACAAGATTCATTTCTTGCTGTGATAAAATATTTTTCGGGACCTTTGTTTTTGAAGAACATGCAAAAAACGAACCAATCAGAATTATGTATGCTAAATATTTCATTTCAAATCGTTGTAAATTCTGGCATTGGTAACATCAAGTTTCATAAGTAAATCAAGCACTCTGTCTTTCATGTCTTTGTCTGCTTTGCTAAATACTTTTACAATTTCATCAGCTTTCCCTTGAAAAAAGAATTGAACAAACATAGAATTGGGATTAGCAACATCCAAACTGCTCAGAAAACTTAAACTGTTAAAAATTCCATTTCTACCTTCTTCTTCATTTTCGTAAAACAAATCCATACCCGTTCTGTAATAAGAAAAGATAGCATCATTAATCAGCGCAAATCGATTATTGCTTAAATTTTCTGACAACCAATATCTGTTTCGTACACTTTCATAATTTTTCCATCCGCTAATGCCATTTCTTTCTGGAGCATTATTGACAATAAAATTAGCTTTTGCAAAAAAGGGATCTCCACCACGAAGAGACAATGAAGCATAATCAAATCCTAAAATCATATAAGACCAGTACGCCATAATTGCCGATAAATTGGAAGCTAGTGGATCGTTTCCTTGAATTCTATTTTCATTAAATTCAATGGGTTGAAATTCCTGATAACGAAAAAAAACATTGTCGTCGATAAAATTAATGAGAGGGCATTGATAAGTAGTATTAAATGCAGGGCGAGCTGCCTGTATAGTTAACGTAGCTTTATAAACATTTTGTTCGGTAACTTCATTAATGTTTAATAAAAAATTGCACTGTATTTTTTCAGCTGGCTGAAAAACGTCGGTTGTCCATTTCCGATTATTGATAAAATTGTTAAGTGAGTTTTGAAGTGTTTGAAAAATTTTTCTATCCACTTGCGTTCCCACTTTGTCTTTATTAACAACAACCATAATACGAGCTTGTAGCTCCTGTGCTGTAACTGAAGTTATTATACCGAATAAATAAAATAATAGTGCTACGCTTCTACGCATGTTTAATTAGCTTATTAAAAAAATAATTTTATTATTTCTTCAAACTTATCCAAAAATACCCATAAAAAAACGTTCCAAAAAGGAACGTAAAATTTTATACTACTTTGAAATGAATTTTAGCTAAAAGTTTCATTTTCGCGTTTACGGAAATAAACTTGCTCATCCATAAATTCTTGTGTAGCTAGCAAAGCCGGATTGGGCATTCTTTCATAAGCTTTCGAAATTTCAATCTGCTCTTTGTTTTCATGAATTTCTTCTAAACTATCTGTATGGCTAGCAAACTCTTCCAACTTACTATGTAATTCTTCTTTCATAGAAATATTAATTTGGTTCGCCCTTTTTCCAATAATAGATATGGACTCATACAAATTGCCCGTTTTTTCTTTAAGGTCAGACAGACTGCGTGTTTCTACGATGTTGCTGGTGCCAATACTAAGATGGCGTCTTAATTTGCTCATTGCTTATGTTTTTAATATTGTTTTGAGATAAATTTAAAAATTGTTCAACTTCTTTCATCCATTTGCTATCGGGAAAACGATCACTAAAATCATTACATTCACTAATTACTTGCTCAAACCTTTCAAGCTTTTTTTCCTCTACACTCAATTCAGCAAATTTATAATAGGATTTTATTACCATCCATTTATATTCATCGGATTTATCTGATTCAGGAAACTCATTTATTAAACTTGTAAAAGCTACACCCGCGGCCCGAAATTGCCCTAAATCAAAATATAATTGAGCATTGGTAAAATCCTTTTCTTCCAATTTTGCACGGCAAATATCAATTAAAGAGTTAGCTTCTTTATTGCGAGGAGAACCTGGATGAGTAATTATGAAACTCTGCATCATCCCCATTGCTTTTAAAGTATTGGCTTGATCTAATGAAAACTTTGGTGATTGCATATAAAAAGTATAGGCTCTCATATAATCAACCTCCTCAGATCGAGGACTGTTTGGAAAATTTTCTAAATAACTTTTAAAAAGACTTTCGGCGCTCAAATAATCTTTCTGTAAGTATGCACAATAGGCATATTTGTAAGCAATATCTTCAAACTCAGGCCTCCCTTTAAAAAAAGGAATTACATCTTCGAAAAGCTGTTGGGCTAACAAATATTTTTTCTTTGCATAAAACTGTTCAGCATTACGCAGTTTAAAGTCAGCATCAGGGTTTTTCAATATCTTATTGAATCCATGACAACCACTTAAACTTATAACAAAAAGGAGAATAATGACGTTGCGCATAAAAAGGGAGCAAAGATAGTTTATTCCGGCAAAAATGAGTTAAAAATAATACCGTTGCTTCTTATTTTGGTTAAGATTTCCATAAAGTATATTTCTCATTTGCAGTTTAAATAACAAAAAAGCCCTCTGATTTAGAGGGCTTACTTATTATAAAATATTTTTCTTAGTTTTTTCTCAAATTAGGATGAGGAGCTGGAACAGCATTTACGCCTTCTTCTCCATCATTAGCCGAACGAATATCAACCGTATCGCAATCTCCACCTTCTTCGCCATATTTGAAGATGATACGATCTCTACTTACACCTTCTTTTTCTACTAAATAACCTGTAATAGATTCTACTCTATCCCAACTTCTTTGTTGCTCATGTTTGTTTCCAGCGCAATAGCCAATAATAACCACTTTACAATTTGGGTTATTTCTCATACGATCTGCAACAACAGCTAATAAACGAGTAGCGTCTTCAGTTAATTTAGAAGAATTTTTGGCAAACATTACATTTGGCAATGCGCCCAATAATTGTCCGCAAGTTGGAGGAGGAGGAAGTACTGGAGCACAACCTTCAATACAAGGACATTTACCAACGCCATCAGCATCAACTGGTTGGCAATAAGTAGGAGTAATAAGTTCTTTGTCTTTACAATCAGGAACTCCATCTCCGTCAGTATCCTTGCTTACACCATGGCTATCTACAGGGCAACCTTGTGGTGTTTGCTCTAAATCAAATTGATCAGTTACGCCATCTCCATCGCTATCAGGCAATGTAGGTTTTGGTAAACGCATCAAACGAGGGTTACGAATTTCTCCGTACGCATAATCCAATGGATTAATCCACCAAAGTGGTTCAACTGATTTTGCACCTAAATTAATATTTAAGCCAACGCTTAAAAAGTTATAAGTATCAAATTCAGCAGTTAAAATATTGGAAGTGTACCAACGCTGTCCATCTAATAAATCATCGTTTGTAGTTGTGAATTTATTTTCAACAGCAAGATTTATTTTATTATTAATTTTATAAGCAAAACCTGCTCCTACATGAATTGTAGGCGTCATAGAACTACGATCTTTATGGCCTTCAGCTAGAGTTTCATAATTACCATCCAAAAGATTCTTTAACGCTTTTCTGGTATCTTTTCTTTTGTCATAATCATTTCCCGTAGTTATGCTTGAAAAATTGTAGGTAGTACCTGATGCGTTTAAAGCATCAACATTTGTGCTGTAGTATGTTATACCAAATCCACCGAATATATAAGCATTGAACTTAGAACTCTGTTTGTGAAATTGAATATTGTTTAATGAAATTATTCCATCAACAGAAAAGTCGCTGAACTGTGATTTATAATTATGAAAAATATTGTATCCAACAGGATAAGCAGTCCAAGCCGGATTAGAAGTGTTGCGAAATTTATTTTTCCAGTCTAAACCTTTAGCAATGCCGTATGTATAGTTTGCGCGAATTGAAAAAACATATCCCAATGATTTTCTGATATGCGCTCCAAAACCAAAAGAAGGCAAAGAAGCAACGTCACCATTTACATTAAAATAGCCAAGCTTAACACCAACTTCAAATTGATCTCTTGGTTTTGCCGGATAGTTATACACTCCATTCATAAATTGAGTGAACTGCGGTAAATTTTTAGAAGCAATAACTGAAGAGTCTTTTACATCAATTTGGGCAAAACTGCTAATAACTAATAGGCAAAAAATACCTAATAGAGCTATTTGTTTTTTCATTTTCATGATCTTTATTTAATTTTAAATAAGGGTTTAATGAATAGTAATCGAGAACAAAGTTATGTGTTGAAGCTTAATAACCAAATTTTTATCCCCCTTAATTTATCAGCTACTAATTCTCAAATTGCTGCTTTACTATCATTACAAAGTGGATTTTTACAATAGTTTAAAAATTTAGTGCCGTATCTTGCTTCGCAATACTTATGAACCTACCTACTGGAATTATCGATACCGAACTGCAAACTTTTGACCATTTTTTCAAAGAAGCAGTAAAAACAAATGCTCCATTGCTTGATCGTATCATGCGTTATGTTGTAAAAAGGAAAGGCAAACAGCTGCGTCCTTTGTTTGTTCTTTTGTCTGCAAAACTTTGTGGATTATTAAACGAAAGTTCCTATCGAGCCGCCACACTTGTTGAAATTTTACATACTGCTACTTTAGTTCACGATGATGTAGTAGATGATGCAAATGAACGAAGAGGATTTTTCTCGGTTTACGCATTATGGAAAACAAAGGCCTCTGTATTAATCGGGGATTTTCTTTTAGCAAAAGGACTTCTTTTATCGTTGGAAAATAATGATTATAAAATTTTACATATCCTTTCCGATGCGGTTAAAAAAATGAGTGAAGGAGAATTACTTCAATTAGAAAAAGCTAGAACTTTCAATATAGAAGAATCTGTTTATTATGAAATAATTCGCTCAAAAACTGCGTCATTGCTGGCTTCGGCTTGCGCTGCCGGAGCTTGGTCTACTGGAAAAAATGATGCAGAAACAGAGCAACTTCGTTTGTTTGGAGAAAATGCCGGAATGGCTTTTCAGCTGAAAGACGATTTATTCGATTACGCTTCCAATAAAATTGGGAAACCAACGGGTAATGATATCAAAGAAAAAAAATTAACCTTACCGCTGATTTATACTTTACAAAATTGTTCAAAAACCGAAAAAAGAGAAATCATCAACATCATTAAAAATAAAAACAACAGCAGCGCACATGTAAAAAAAGTTGCGGAAATAGTATCTGCTTCAGGAGGCATTCAATATGCAACGGATAAAATGAATGAATTTTATTTGGCCGCAAAGGCAATACTGCATCAATTCCCCGACAATGAAATTCGTAAAGGATTGGAAGAGTTGGTTGATTTTGTAAAAGATAGAAAATATTAGTTTTTCTTTTTCAACTGAAATTTTGAATCATGCAAAAAAGATGGAAACTTTTATCGGCCGACAAAAAAAAAATTGAACCGCTTCAACAATCTCTGAAAATCCATCCCATCATTTGCCAAATTTTAGTGCAACGAGGTATTGAAATTTTTGATGTAGCAAGAAAATTTTTCAGACCACAGCTACAAGAACTACACTCACCTTGGTTGATGAAAGATATGCCGTTGGCCGTGGACAGAATTCTAGATGCCATAAAAAAAAATGAAAAAATTCTTATATATGGCGATTATGATGTTGATGGAACTACTTCGGTAGCATTACTTTATCGATTTCTTAAAAGAAATTATACCGACATTGATTTTTATATTCCTCATCGCTATAGAGAAGGATACGGTATCAGCAAAGCAGGAATTGATTTTGCAAAAGACAATAATTTTACATTAATCATTTCTCTTGACTGTGGAATAAAATCGATTGAATTGATTGCTTATGCCAAAGAATTAGGAATTGATTTTATTGTTTGTGATCACCATTTGCCGGATGATCAATTACCACCGGCAGTTGCCATACTTAATCCAAAACAAATAGATTGCCCGTACCCTTTTAAAGATTTATGCGGCTGCGGTGTTACTTTCAAACTGATGTCGGCGCTTGCTGATACCCTTTCAATAACCGATGAAGAACTTTTTGAAGATATTGATTTGCTGGCTACAGCTATTGCTGCAGACATTGTTTCCATGAGTGGCGAAAATCGCGTGTTGGCTTTTTACGGTTTGCAAAAAGCAAATAAAAATCCAAACAATGGGATTAAAGCATTGTATTTTTTAAGTGGAGTGACCAAAGAGTTGCACATCAATACTTTGGTATTTATTATTTCGCCAAGAGTAAATGCAGCGGGAAGAATGGATGATGCGAAAAAAGCAGTGCAACTTTTTATTGCTGAAACTTATGAAGAAGCTCTCGATTTTGCTGAACAATTAAATAGCGATAACAAAGACAGAAAAGAAGTAGAAAAAAATATAACAAATGAAGCACTTTCATTGATAAAAGAGAATCAAAATTATATTACTCGAAATTCAACTGTATTATTCCAGCCTCATTGGCACAAAGGTGTTGTAGGAATTGTAGCATCTCGATTAATAGAAAATTATTTTCGCCCAACGATTGTGCTCACACAATCAGGAAATTTTGCAACCGGCAGCGCACGCAGTGTACCCGGCTTCAATTTATATAATGCCATTTATGCTTGTAAAGAATATTTGGTAAATTATGGCGGCCACTTTGCAGCAGCCGGTTTAACAATGGATGTCAACCAAGTTGTAGCTTTCAGTAATAAATTTGAAGAAGTGGTTAGCGCCACTATTACACCAGAATTATTAATTCCTGAAATTGTTATTGATGCAGAAATAAGTTTGAGTGATATTACTTGGCCTTTCTACAATGTTATTCAACAGATGGAACCCTTTGGGCCGGATAATCTTCGTCCTGTTTTTATTGTAAAAAATGTTATGGACAGCGGATTTTCTAAAATTGTAAAAGAGGAACACATACGCTTTTCATTAAAACAAAATCAGGTTACCCTTACAGGAATTGGTTTTCATTTGGCAGAAAAATTTCCAATTTTACAAATGAAAAAACCAGTGGATGTAGTTTTTAAAATTGAAGAGAATGAATTTAATGGAAACAAATCTCTTCAGCTAAAAGTTATTGATTTTAGATTGTGTGAATAAAAACAGGTAATCCAAATTTGTTATACTGTTAATACTCATTACCTTGATTTCAAAATACCAACCTCTAGTTTTACAAATCAAACCTACTTATGAAAAATAAAATATTAGGCATCAGCTTTTTGATATTCATTTCATTTACATCAGCTTTTGGGCAAATTACTTTATCAGGTACTGCTTATTCACAAAATTTTGATACTATTGGAACGTCAGGTTTACCAAATGGAATTTCTGTAAGAACTGGAGCTACGGCCACTGTTATTGGAACAGTAGCAACTTTTAGCAATGCTGCAATTGTTTGGAATAATACTTCGGGTGCTTTTAAAAATTTTGCATCCGCAACTGGATTAAACGCCAGTTCTACGGCAACGGAGCAAAATAACAGCACAAACCGCTCTCTTGGACTTCGACAAACAGGATCCATTGGAGATCCGGGCGGAGCCTTTGTATTTCAATTAACGAATACAACAAATTTGCAAGCCTTCAATCTTAGTTTTAAAATTCAATCGCTCGATAATTCTTCTCCACGAACCACTACTTGGCTTGTGGATTATGGCATCGGAACTTCCCCCTCCACCTTTATAGCTGTAACAAGTTCACCAACTCCATTAGTAACGGGCAATAGTCTTTTTACAAACAATACAGTAACAGTAAATTTTGGTACAGCCCTTGATAATAAATCACAAAACGTTTGGATAAGAATAGTAACGCTTGCAGCTTCAACAGGAAGTGGTAACAGACCTTCTTCAAGTATAGATGATTTTACTTTAAACTATTCAAGTTTTGCAGATGTTACCCCACCAACTGCAGTTACATTATCGCCAGTACACAATGCTTTAAATGCCTCAATTTTTTTCCCACTTCAAATTAAATTTTCTGAACTTATCCAAAAAGGAACCGGAAATATTACTGTAAAAAATATGACCGACAATACGCAACAACTAATTGATGTTGCCAGTACTGCAGTAGCTATAATCAATGACTCAGCAACAATTGCAGCTACTTTATTAAATAATAAACAATATCGAGTAATTATTCCGGTTGGTGCTTTTAAAGATGTTGCAGGAAATAATTTTGCCGGCATTACAGAAGGCAATTGGAATTTTGAAACTGCAGCACCCGATGTGACTCCTCCGAGCGCAACTGGGTTTATTCCCAATACCGGCGCCACAAATATTAGCTTGACTCCAATTCTTAAAATTATTTTTAATGAGCCAGTTCAAACCGGCAACAATTTGATAATTGTAAAAAAATTTAGCGATAATGCAACTGTGTTTTCAATTAATGCACAAACTGGTGCAAGCACCAATGGGAATGAGGGAATAATTCCTGTTTCGGGATTGTCGCCAAATACTTTGTATTACGTTCAAGTTCTTACCGGTGCATTTCGAGATCTTGCCGGAAATAATTTTGCTGGATTTACTGATAATACTACTTGGCAGTTTACAACAGGTAATAACATTACTCCTTACTCTTATAATTTCGACAGTTGTGTTTCTTATGGAGTTCCTGGAAGTGGATGGGCTCAGTATAGTTTTACTGGAGATAGTATTTGGAAATGCACTACTTACGGATATAATAATTCGAATGGCGTGCAAATGAGTGGATTTGTAAATCCATCAGGGCCCGCTATCAACGAAGATTGGTTAATTTCTCCATCCATGAACTTGAGCAACTACAATATTCCAATACTTTCTTTTAGAGCTAGAACAAAATACGCAGGAAATAGAATTGAGCTTTTGGCTTCCACCACGTACAATGGCACTGGAAATCCTAGCGCAGCTACATGGACTCCAATTAGTATTATTTTACCGCTTGAAAATAGTGATGTCTGGACTTTGGTAGATAGTATCAATCTTGTAAACTTCAAATCAACCAATACATATATTGCAATAAAATATACTTCATCAATTGTAGCAGCCGCTCGTTGGACTATTGATGACTTTGCAATCAGAAACGCAACCACAGCTCCTTTATTTGCATTACAGACATTACAACCAATTTTTAATTGGGACTATATATTGTTTGGTAATTCTTCTCCTTCAAAGCTATTTCAATTTGTAGGTATAAATTTTGCAAACAACATTTCAATAACTGCCCCGACATCATTTCAGTTATCAAAAGATAATATCTCGTTCAGTAATAGTATTTCATTTGACCCAACAGAATTATCAGCGGGTTATAAAACAGCATTTATTCGATTCACTCCCACCGCTAATAATACAGTAACAACAGGTTATTTAAATTTTAATAGTTCAAACGGATTAAACACAAATAAAATTGAAGTTGTTGGCAATAGTTATTCTGCAGCATCAACCATCGATATTGTAAACTGGAATCTTGAATGGTTTGGCAGTGCTTCAAACGGGCCAGCAGATAATAATTTGCAACAAGCAAATGTTAAAAGAGTAATGGATAGCCTTCAAGCAGATATTTATGCCCTTTGTGAAATAGTAGATACAACAAGGCTTATGAACCTTACCAATTCTTTGAGTGGATATTCTTATAAAGTGTCGGATTATTGTTCCAATGCCCCCGATCCTTCAAGTAGTAATTATGCTAATGGACAAAAACTTGCATTTATTTACAAAACTGCTTCTGTTTCAAATGTAAAATTCCGTGGATTACTAAAAAGCAGCACTGCAGCCAGCAGCAATTGGGCTAGTGGCCGAGTTCCCTATCTTATGGAAGCAGACATTGTAAATGGAACTGCTTCAAAAAAATATTATTTCGTTATGCTTCATGGAAAAGCTGGAAGTACTTTAAGCGATTATCAACGAAGAAAAGATGGAGTAAAAGAACTTAAAGACAGTTTGGATGCGCAATTCAACAGCTCTCGAGTTGTGATTTTAGGAGATTTTAATGACGATATTGATGTAACAATCGCCGTTGGAGTAGCTCCTCCAATTTCATCGTATGATGATCTAATTAAAGATTCTACAGATGCAGATCATTACAAAGCTTTATCGATGCCCATTAGTTTGGCTGGATTATCATCAACCATAAGCTATCCAGAAGTAATTGACCATTTTGTAATATCGAATGAAGTTTCTCAAGATGTAATTTTAAGATCTACCAAATTGGTAAAAGAAGTTGAATCGTGGATTCCCAACTACGGTAGCACAACTACCGATCATTATCCAGTAATGAGTCGTTTATTAATGCCTGCTGGGATAACAGGGTTGATACCCATTAACGCTGAAAATATTAGTTTGAAGATATTACCCAATCCCGCAATTCATGAGTTAATGGTAAGCTTTAAACCAGAAGCTGGTTCGGTTCAAATTGAAATATCAGATATAAACGGAAAACTAATTCACCGAATGCAACCTTATCGTACGGCCTCTGTTTTGCAGGTTAAAGTAATAAGCCTTCAAAATTGGTTGCAGGGAATTTATATTTTGAAATTGATTAATAATCAAAAACTAGTGACTAAAAAATTTATTAAGCTTTCTTACTAAAAATAAAAGGGGTCTTTGGATTGAATAATTCATCAAAAAGATAAAATAATTGTTCTAAAAAGTAGACTCATTCCCCTACCTTTGCAGCCCCAAATCTGTTTTCGTCAGATTTCCCGCTTGCGGGACCCATTGGGAAAACCGAATTATTAATTTAAAAACTAGGGTAATGAACAATTATGAATTAATGGTGATTTTTACCCCCGTGTTGAGCGATGAAGAATTTTTAGCCGCTCAAAAAAAATACGCTTCGCTAGTTACATCTGTAAAAGGCGAAATTGTACACGATAATCCTTGGGGATTAAAATCACTGGCCTATCCAATCCAAAAAAAGACAACTGGACTTTATTGGGTTATGGAATTTACAGCGCCATCCGACTTCAATGAAAAGCTAAAAATTCAATTGCTACGTGATGAGTCTGTACTACGTCACATGACAACCAAACTCGATAAATACGCCGTCGAGTATAATTTTAAAAAGAAAAGTGGTGTTAAAACAGGAACTCAAAAAATAATGGAGGCATAAAATTATGGCAAAGGCAAATGAAATAAGATACCTAACCGCCATTAAAAGCGAAAAGAGACCTAAGAAGTTCTGTCGCTTTAAAAAATATGGCATCCGCTACATCGATTATAAAGATGTGGAGTTTCTAAAAAGATTTTTAAACGAACAAGGCAAATTATTACCTCGCCGACTTTCTGGTAATTCTTTAAAATACCAACGAAAAGTAAGCGAAGCTGTAAAAAAAGCCCGTCAAGTGGCATTATTGCCTTATGTAACCGATTTATTAAAGTAATGCTCCTCTAATCTCGAAAATTAATTTCGGGTGACAGTCAAAGCCGACTGGGGCAGTAAAACTAAAAGTTATGGAAATTATATTAATTAAAGATGTAGATAATTTAGGTGGTATTAACGAGGTTGTAAAAGTAAAAAATGGTTATGCTCGCAACTTTCTTTTTCCTAAAAAACTTGCCGTAGAAGCAAGTAAAAGCAACTTGAAGCAGTTAGAAGAAAGATTGAAACAGCTTAAGAAAAAAGAAGAAATAATGTTGGCCGAAATCAGTAGCGTAATAGCGAAGTTGATTGAATCCCCTCTGAAAATAAATGCAAAATCTGGTACGAGTGGTAAAATTTTTGGAAGTGTAACAACTTTACAAATAAGCCGTGCAATTAGCGAACAAAGAGGATTTCAAATTGATCGTAAAAAAATAACCATCACAGACGAAGTGAAAGAAATTGGATCTTATAAAGCTCATATCGATTTTGGTAATAACCAAACTACTTCTGTTGATTTTGAAGTAATAAGCGAATAACTTACGACAACTTTTTAAGCTAAAAACCTCTCAAGAATGAGAGGTTTTTTTCATTCCAATAACTACAACTATTCTGTAAACTACATACCAAGTAGAAATTTTTGACTAAATTCATCAAAATGCTTAGCTTTGCATCGTATTTGGTGCTCTTTACAGTCTCACAAGATCTTTGGACTTTTTATTTTTAAGTAAATGTTCATAGCATACTGTCTACTGTCGATCACTTATTTTGTTTTATTAAATTCTCAACAATGAACATTTACGCAGGAAATCTAAGCTGGAACCTGAAAGATCAGGATTTGCAAAATTTATTTGCACAGCATGGCGAAGTAACTTCAGCCAAAATTGTTACCGACAAATTCACAGGCCGCAGCAAAGGGTTTGGTTTTGTTGAAATGGCAACCGCAGAACAAGCTAACGCAGCAATTGCTGCTTTGAACGGAACTGAGCTTGACGGTCGCAACATCGTAGTTAACGAAAGTCGTCCCAAAGAAGAAGGTGGTGATGGCTTTAAAAAACGCAGCTTCGGTGGCAACAGCGGTGGTGGCGGCTTTAAAAAAGGCGGCTACAACAAAGGCGGCGGTGGCGGCTACGGTGGTGGTCGTGATCGCGGTGGCTACAACAGCGGCGGATATTAATTTTTATTAATACAACTGTTTTGAAGGAGTCCGACAATGTCGGACTTTTTTTTATGCTTTAATAGCAAAACAAATATCTCCCTTCTAATATTTCTATTTCAAGTTTATCGGCTTCATAATATTCCCCATCCAAATGCGCTTCGATAATTGTATTACTTTGAATGTTAATCTTTGAAATCTTCCTGCTTTCAACAATCGAAAGCTGCATATGTTTTCCTTTTTCTATAACGGGCAACCAACGTAATCTTTTTAGCGGGTGCAATTTTTTAATGATTACCACTTCCAAAAGACCGTCGGTTATTGTAGCATTTGGTGCAATATAAAAGCCGCCACCTGCTCTTTTTCCATTCATCACACTAATTAAAAAATAGGTATTTTCGAATTGTTCATTTTCAATTTTAACCTGATAAGTCCGAGATCGATAAAAAAATATTTTCTGTAGAATGGCCAACATGAATGAAGTTTTTCCCGGTAATTTTTTTTTACCCGTAAGGCTTTTTGCAACAGCACCTTCGAAGCCAATGCCTACCCCATTGATAAAATACTTATCGTTGCATCTACCGCCATCAATAGTTCGTGGAGTTGCCTTTAAGACTAATTCCAATTGA
The DNA here is from genome assembly GCA_004322425.1 of Chitinophagaceae bacterium. Classification (GTDB taxonomy): domain Bacteria; phylum Bacteroidota; class Bacteroidia; order Chitinophagales; family Chitinophagaceae; genus VBAS01. The sequence continues at coordinate 34,025 of SCVJ01000022.1, read as the reverse complement.
TCCTCAAAACTAATCTTTCCATAAAGTAGCCAATGGAAATCATTACCTGTGCCTCCGTTAAAAACAGCCAGTGGTAATTGAATATTGGAATATTGGTTTACAAAATAATTCAAGGTACCATCGCCACCAACGATAAATATATTCGTAATTCCTTCAAATGTTTTCGGCCAATCTCCGTTGAATAATGTATGAATAATTTTTTTTTGATTCAGTACTTCAGAAATTTTATTCGCCAATGTAACCGCCCTACCGGAGCCAGCCAATCTATTACAAACAATAGCAATATGTTTTTCTGAATGCATTAATTTCTGATTTCAAAAATTAGTATTTACAATGCTTTTAGTCTTCCTGCAATATAACTTAATTACCCAAATCGTTTTCTTTAACTTCGCACTTTCATGAAAGAAAAAATACTCATTCTTGATTTTGGTTCGCAGTATACTCAACTCATTGCTCGGGTTGTTCGAGAAGCCAATGTGTATTGTGAAATTGTTCCTTATAATAAAAACTTTGAATACGATTCTTCGTTGAAAGGAATTATACTCAGTGGTTCTCCTTTTTCAGTAAACGATCAAAATGCACCCGCTGTTAATATCGCATTTATGATCAGCCGCTTACCTGTGCTCGGAGTTTGTTTTGGAGCACAATTAACTGCAAAACAATTTGGTGGTCGAGTTGAAAAAAGCAGCAAGCGAGAATATGGAAGAGCTTTTCTCAAAAAAAATAAAGAAGATATATTATTTAAAGGAGTATCAAATAATTCTCAAGTGTGGATGAGTCACGCAGATTCTGTATTAGAATTACCCCCCGATTTTGAGCTGCTTGCAACAACTGAAAATATTCCCATTGCTGCTTTTAAAAAATGCGGTAAAGAATCAAACCCTCTTTATGGTCTACAATTTCATCCTGAAGTGTATCATAGTGTTGATGGTAAAAAAATAATACAAAATTTTTTAGTTGCTATTTGTGGTTGTTCACAAAGTTGGACACCGGCTCATTTTATTTCCGACACCTTAGAGATGTTAAAAAAACAAATTGGCAATAGAAAAGTAATTATGGCTTTGAGTGGAGGTGTTGATTCAACCGTAGCGGCCACATTAATTCATCGAGCCATCGGAGATCAGTTGTTCGGAATATTTGTAGATAATGGCTTGCTTAGGAAAAATGAGTTTGAAGAAGTGTTGGCTACTTACGATCAACTAGCATTGAATGTAACCGGTATCAATGCCAAAGAAAAATTTTATACCGCTTTAGCTGGAAAATCTGATCCTGAAGAAAAAAGAAAAATAATCGGTCGACTGTTTATTGAAGTATTTCAGGAACAAGCTAAAAAATTTGAAGGAATTGAATTATTGGGACAAGGAACTATTTATCCCGATGTAATTGAAAGTATTTCAGTTCATGGGCCCGCTGCTACTATAAAATCTCACCACAATGTGGGCGGACTTCCTGAACAAATGCATCTTGAATTAGTAGAGCCATTACGTTATTTATTCAAAGACGAAGTAAGAAAAGTGGGATTAGAATTAGGAATTCCTACCGAACTTATAAATCGCCATCCCTTTCCCGGCCCTGGTTTAGCCATTCGTATTTTGGGTGAAATAAATGAAGAAAAAATAATTTTATTGCAAGAGGCTGATGCCATTTTTATTAATGCTCTAAAGAAACATAATCTATACGAAAAAATTTGGCAGGCCGGTGCTATTCTTTTACCAGTAAAAAGTGTGGGTGTTATGGGCGATGAAAGAACTTATGAATTTACGTTAGCACTTAGGGCCGTAACCAGCGTTGATGGAATGACGGCAGATTGGGCACAAGTGCCTTTTGATTTTTTAGCCAATGTTTCCAACGAAATCATCAATCAGGTAAAAGGAATCAATCGAGTTGTTTACGATATTAGCAGCAAGCCTCCCGCAACCATTGAATGGGAATAATTAATTTCTGAAACTGCACTTTAAATAAATTGCGTCATGCAAAAGTGTTTCATTTTATTTTTCTTTGTGTTCATTAGTTGTAATCAACTAGTACAAGCTCAGAAAATTGAACCGTTTTCAAAAACAAAGATTGCCATTTTTGTTCCGCTATATTTAGATTCCGCATTTGACGCATCTGATCATTATCGGTACGACAGTATTTTTCCAAAGTTTATTAACCCCGGACTTGAATTTTACGAAGGAATTCAACTAGCCATCGATTCGTTAAGCAGAGAAAATATTCCGTTTGAAGTATTTGTGTTTGATACAAGATCGAAACAAAAAACAATTGCACAACAATTAACCAATTCGGTTTTAAAAGATTTACAATTAATAATCGCACATGCTTCAATTTCGGAAAGCCAACAAATTGCAACAGTTGCTAAAAGCAAACAGATTCCATTTATAAATGTCAACCTTCCGAATGATGCAAATGTTAGTAATAATCCATGGTTCGTACTTTTAAACCCTTCACTTAAAACACATGTGGAAGGAATTTGTACTTTTATAAAGAAAGAGTTTCCAACTAAAACAATTCTTGTTTTCAGAAAAAAAGGACAAACCGAAGAATTGATTTCCTCTTATTTAGCAAACTACAATCAACTGAAGACAGATGGTATTTTAAAATTTAAATTTGTTGATTTATCTGAAAAGTACACCATTGAAAATATCACGAAACAACTTGATAGTAATGGACAAAATATTTGCTTAGTTGCTAGTCTTGACGATTTTTTTAGCCAACATCTTACTTTTCAATTGGCTTCAATAAGTGATTTGTATCCATTGACGGTTTTTGGGATGCCCACTTTTCATTCATTCAGCAAAGAATTTGTGGCTTCCGGTTTCAAAACAATGACACTTTATTATGGGCAACCATTTTATTTTGATAAGTCAAATAGTTTGATTCAAAGTATTACCAATCAGTTTCAACTTTCTATGTATGCTCGTCCGAGCGATATGATTTTCCGTGGTTTTGAGGTAATGTTAAAGTATGCTTACTTGCTTCGTCAATATAAAACAGACCTTTCTTCGCACTTAACAACAAGCAATTTTAATGTATTTACAAATTTCGATATTCATCCTGTCGTAAATCGAAAAACATTAGTGTTGGACTATTTTGAAAACAAGAAAATATATTTTATAAAATGGCAGGATGGAAATATTAATGCCGTTTATTAATTCATTTTCTTTTTCATAGTACTTACTTGCTGATGGAGGTTAGTTACAATATTAGCCAACTGATTGATATCCCATCTTTGTTGGGAGCCGGCTCTACTAATAACTACTGCTGCTTGCCAAAGCTCCATCACTTCTTCTGTGTTAATAGTGTACGTATGATAAGCCGGATTATCGCTAATTAATGACAACTTATTTTTAATGCGATTGTTTTTTTCTATTCGCTTATAAACAATTCCGTCTGACTTAGAAACAACAATATACGTATGGTTCATTTTTGCATCCTCAATGCTTTCTAACTTTTCACAAACGATGATAGAGCCACTCGTAGTGGGTAACATAGAATCGCCCATGATTTCAAAGGCTCGATAATTTCCACCGGTAAGCATTGGAAGTGTAAACGTATTTAACTCATCAATATAATCAGGATCGGCAAAACCATTTAAATATCCTGCCGCTGCTTTTACCGGAACAAAAGGGATGTCGGGACGTCCACCCGCTAATTTCAAACTTCTGCGTTTTGCCAAATAATTTCCTTTATTGTCACTTAAATCTGTACGAAGTATTTCATCCATGGAAAGTTTGAAAATGTCGCAGACTGCTTCCAAAATATCAATTCGGGGCTTGGCTCTTTCTTCTTCGTACGCTCCAATTAGTGATTGCTTAATACGAAGTTTATTGGCAAATTCTTGTTGAGTCCATCCGCGCAACTTGCGCAAATATTTCATGTTTTGATTGGCAAATGACATATAATACTAATTCGTTTAGCTGCAAATTACTAATTATTTTAGATTTTAAAAATATTTTTTTACTTCCTGTTGGAATGCCCGAAAAAAGAAATGATTTTTGTTGTAGCAAAAAATTTATGGCAAAAAGGAAAAAAGAAAAACCGGTTATACTTATTACAAATGATGATGGCGTTACAGCACCAGGAATTTTGAATTTAATTGATGCTGTAAAAGATTTAGGAAAAATTATTGTAGTGGCTCCCGATAAACCTCAGTCGGGAATGGGGCACGCTATTACTATTGGATCTCCATTACGGCTTCAAAAAGTAAAAATACCCGGTATTGAAGATGCTTATTCTTGTACAGGTACGCCGGTAGATTGTGTAAAATTGGCTGTTGATAAAGTATTACACAGAAAGCCCGATTTATGCCTTAGTGGAATTAACCACGGTGCCAATCACAGTATTAATGTAATTTATTCCGGAACCATGTCAGCTGCTGTAGAAGCCGCTATAGAAAGTATTCCGTCTGTAGGATTTTCACTTTTAGATTTTAGTTTAGATGCTGATTTTAGTGGCGCTAAAAAATATGCTCGAATGATTGTTGAAAAATTACTTCAATCAAAACTAGACAAGCACATGGTTTTAAACGTTAATTTTCCGGCTATTCCGCAAGAACTTATTAAAGGAATAAAAATTTGCCGACAAGCGTATGCAAAATATGTTGAAGATTTTGTGGAGCGACAAGATCCGCACGGCAAAAAATATTATTGGTTGACCGGTGAATTTGTAAATTTTGACAAAGGAAAAGATACCGACGTGTGGGCTTTGGCCAATAATTATGTAAGTGTTGTCCCTGTGCAATTTGATTTGACGAATTATGAATTAAAAAATAAACTTGAAAAAACTTGGTAATGTTTTTATTTAAAAAAGATAATCTTACGATGGGTTTGTTATTGGGTTTGTTTGGACCGATTGTCGGGTTACTCGTCATTTATTTTTTTAAATTTTCTTTCCTAAATTTTAGCACTTTCTTAGATGAATTCATTCACACCAACGCATTGATTACTTCGATTGGTTCACTTTGCCTGTTGGCCAATGCGGTATTATTTACTATTTATATCAATACTCATCGCGATAATACCGCCAAAGGAATTTTTGCTACTACACTTATTTACGGAATTGGTATTTTGTTACTCAAGATTTTTTAAATGAAATACTACATCATAGCAGGAGAAGCCAGTGGCGATTTGCACGGAAGCAATTTAATCAAAGAAATAAAAAAGCTGGATCCCAAAGCAACTATCCGTTGTTGGGGTGGCGATGAAATGCAACAAGCCGGTGGCGAATTGGTGATTCACTATCGCCATATTGCTTTTATGGGTTTTGTAGAAGTGTTACATAATTTGTCTAAAATTATAAACAATCTTAAATTTTGCAAACAAGATATTGAACTCGTTCATCCCGATGCGTTGATATTAATTGATTATCCCGGTTTTAATTTACGCATTGCCAAATGGGCAAAACAAAAAGGCATAAAGGTTATCTATTATATTTCTCCGCAAGTTTGGGCTTGGAAAGAAAACAGAGTAAAGATGATGAAGAAATGTATTGATAAAATGCTGGTGATTCTACCTTTTGAAAAAGAATTCTATGAAAAAAATTGGAGTTGGAATGTTGAGTATGTTGGGCATCCACTGATAGAAGTAATTGAAAATTACAAAGCACAAAACAGCTTAGTATCCTTATCACAAAAACCAATCATTGCATTACTACCTGGAAGTAGAAAACAAGAAATTTTAAAAAAACTTCCGGTTATGCTGAAAGCCAGTACAGCATTTCCCGATTATCAATTTATTGTGGCAAAAGCCCCGGGCATTGAAGACAGTTTTTATAATGTGTTGCTGAAGGATTATTCGAATGTGAGCTTTGTAACTAATCAAACTTATAATTTAGTAATGCAAGCAAAAGCGGCATTGGTTACTTCGGGAACGGCAACACTAGAAACAGCATTGTTTGGTATTCCGCAAGTGGTTTGTTACAAAGGTTCGACACTCTCTTATTTAATTGCAAAACAGATTATTAAAATAAAATTTATTTCTCTCGTTAATCTTATGTTGGACAAACCTGTAGTTAAAGAACTTATTCAGGATGAAATGAATCCAGAAAATTTAAAATTGGAATTAGGTAAAATTTTGCAAGATGAATCTACAATCGCAACTATTAAAACTGACTATGCCGATTTACAAAAAATTCTTTCTATCGGCGGTAACGCTTCTGAAAATGCAGCTATTTCTATTGTAAATTTTCTTAGATGAATAAAACAACTTAACGTTTCATGTTTTTTTCATAGAGGGCAATAAACTCCTTTGTCGACACTTTTCCGGCAAGTTCTCCAATTAATTTGAATGGAATTTGATCCATTTTTTTAAATCGAATACAGCTTTTCCCCATGTCCAATTTTCCCGAAACCTGTTTTGCAAATTCTTTTGTAAACCAGTTTAGTAATTCTGGCATCATATAAACGGCAATAGAATAAACAGCCACAAAATGTTTTTGTGATGCAAAGCCCATAAATGGAAGCGGGAGTTTTGGATTGCAATGATACCCTTTTGGATAAATGGAATGCGGTACCACATAGCCTATCATGCCGTAGCTAATAGATTCTTGAAAACCTTTGGGAATATTTTTTTTGATTTCTTTCCGCAATTGTATCAAAGCAGTTTTTCTATCTGCAGGCAATTCGTTTAGGTAATCTTTTATAGTAGTAGCTTTTGATTGCACAATTTTTAAATTATGAGTTTATCAAATTTTTAATGCTGCCATTTTTATTGCGTAAATCAATTCCGCCTTCCAAAATACTTTTCAAATTGGTCATATAAAATAACCATCCCGTCATACAACCAATATGAAAGTGGGTCATTCCTTTTTCATCCGTTGGGATATTTTGTTGAAACATTTCACAAATAGTTTCGTTTTCTTCGCTATAAATTTTTATGGTGCAAATCATTCCCTCGGCGCCTTCTTGTCCAAATGAAAATTTTAAAAAATCTTTTCCATTGGCCTCTAATACAGTTCCTTTTTCCTGTGTACTGTCGGGCCATCCATGCCAACGCCAACAAAATTCATCTCCAACATCAATGAGTTCGTTTGCAGTTCTTTTATTTCCGTCAGAATTTGAATAGGTTGCCATTCTTAAAAACCATTGCTCCAATCCTGCAGTGGTGGCCCACATGGTATAAATTTTTTCCACCGAAGAATTTATTGTGATTCTTTTTGTAAACGATGTCCAATCGTAATTCATAAAAAATAGTTATTGCGGAATAGAATGAAGCGCCACTCTATTTCCTTCTGTGTCTTTAAAAACCGCCATATGTCCGTGCTCGGGCGAAATCATTGTTTTTGGAACAAGAATTTCTCCTCCAGCTTCAAGTATTCTGTCCAATATAATTTGTACATCCGGATTGGCATTTAAATAAACCAAAGGCCCATCTGTTGTTGATGGTTTATAAAATCCTTCTGCTTTACACAATGCTCCACCAATTCCCATTTTATCATCCAAGGGAAATAAAGACATACTTACATTCGGAAGGTTCAACGGAATTAACTGAAATTGAAAGATTGACTCATAAAATGTTGTTGCTCGTTCCATGTCTGTTACCGGAATTTCTACCCAACTAATTGCATTTTTCATTTTTGTAAATTTATTTACCTTCCATTCTTAAAGTTAGAAAAATAAATTGAAACGCCTATTTTTGCGGCCCTTGGGGGTTTAGCTCAGTTGGCTAGAGCGTTTGCATGGCATGCAAAAGGTCACCGGTTCGACTCCGGTAACCTCCACCCAAAAGTCTCACTACAGGTGGGGCTTTTTTATGTGATGTAGCTAAATAGAACCCCCGACTTGTACAGGTCATTCATTAGCTCGAATTGGATTGGAAAAGAATTGGTTTACCCCCCCCCGATAAGTAGTACGTTTTTTTATAGATAAACTATTTACCTTTCTTGTTGAAGCAAAAAAGAAAGCGAGAGATTGCTCTCCCGCTTTAAATGTTTTCACAACGGAATAATCCTTATTGTGATTTGCTTTCGCAATAAAGATATAAAAAAAAAATTATGAACAAAAATATTTTAGGACTGGATTTGGGAACAAACTCAATCGGTTGGGCTTTGGTTCAGCAAGATTTTGAAAATAAAAAAGGTGAAATACTTGGAATGGGAAGTCGGATTATCCCGATGAGCCAAGACGTCTTAGGCGAATTTGACAAAGGAATTTCCGTTTCTCAAACAGCTGAAAGAACACGTTACAGAAGCACACGCCGCTTGCGTGAACGCCATTTGCTACGTCGTGAACGCTTGCATAGAATATTAAATGTTTTAGAATTTTTACCCGAGCATTATGCTAAAGAAATTGATTTTGAAAAAAGATTAGGAAAATTTTTTGCAGAAAAAGAACCAAAAATAGCTTATCACAACACCGATTTTATTTTCAAAAATTCGTTTGAAGGAATGCTAAATGATTTCAAAAAGCATCAGCCTGAATTAGTAAACCGAAAAAATAAAAAAGGTGCAGATGCCAAAATACCTTACGATTGGACAATTTATTATTTGCGTAAAAAAGCACTTACGGAAAAAATAGAAAAAAAAGAATTAGCATGGCTGTTGCTTAATTTTAATCAAAAGCGAGGTTATTATCAGTTACGTGGTGAAGAAGATGAAAATTCAGCCGACAAAATAGAATATGTAGTCTTACTGAAAGTAATGCAAATAGAAAAAGGTGAACAAGACAAAAAGAACGACAAGAAAAATTGGTACAATATCACCTTAGGGAATGGTTGGGTATATTCAGCTACATTTTCTACAGAACCACAATGGCTAAATACTGAAAAAGAATTTTTGGTAACCGAAGAATTAGATGCCGACGGAAACATAAAAATTGTAAAGGATAAGAAAACGGACAAAGAAGGAAAAGAAAAACGGAAAATAACACCTTTGCCAACGTTTGAAGAAATTGATTTGATGAGCAAAAAAGACCAAGATAAAATTTACAGAAAAATAAAAGCCAAAACAGAAATCACAATTAGCAATAGCGGTAAAACCGTAGGTACATATATTTACGACACTTTATTGCAAAAACCAAATCAAAAAATAAGGGGAAAATTGGTTCGTACCATTGAGCGCAAATTTTATAAAGACGAACTAAACCAAATTTTAGAAAAGCAAAAAGAATTTCACGCAGAACTAAAGAATGAAAATTTGTTTAACGATTGTGTACGAGAGCTGTATCGCAGCAACAAAGCACACCAAACAGTTTTAAGCAAAAAAGATTTTGTTCATCTTTTTCTAAACGATATTATTTTTTACCAACGTTCGCTTAAAAGTAAAAAATCTTCAATTAGCAATTGCACTTTTGAATTTCGTAAATACAAAGACGAAAACGGCAAGGAGCAAATTACCCCGTTAAAAGCAGTTTCAAAATCGCACCCCCTGTACCAAGAATACAGAGTTTGGCAATGGTTGTACAATTTAAGTATTTACAAAAAAGAAGATGAAACGAACGTAACGAAAGATTTTTTATATTCAACAGAAGATTACGAAAAACTATTTGCGTTTTTAATGCTTCAAAAAGAAGTTGACCATAAAGACATTATCGGATATTTTTTGAAACAGAAAGACGATAAATTAAAAGGTAAAGCACTAAACACTGAGATTGCTAAATACCGATGGAATTACGTTTACAACGCAGAAAAAGATGAATCTAAACCTTACCCCTGCAACGAAACAGGTTACGAAATACGCAGACGTTTAGAAAAAATTGAAAATGTATCTACTGATTTTTTAACATCTGAAATATTGCAAGCATTATGGCATATTATTTATTCTGTTAAAGACAAAATAGAATTTGAAAAAGCGCTAAGTTCATTTGCAAAAAAACACAAGATAGATGAGAATAGTTTTGTAGAATCCTTTAAAAAAATTAAACCTTTTGATAACGATTACGGCAGCTATTCACTAAAGGCAATAAAAAAATTATTGCCTTTAGTTCGATTAGGAAAATACTGGAAATGGGAAGCGATTGATGACAAAACCAAAAACAGAATTAGCAAAATCATTACGGGTGAGTTTGATGAAAATATTAAAAATCATGTGCGAGAAAAAGCAATACAGCTTACATCAGAAAACAGTTTTCAGGGTTTACAACTTTGGTTGGCAAGTTATGTTGTTTACGACCGACATTCAGAGGCAGCCCTCGCAGGAAAATGGGACACGGTTGCCGATTTAGAAAAGTATTTGGAAGAATTTAAACAACACTCCTTACGAAATCCAATAGTAGAGCAAGTTGTAACTGAAACCTTACGTGTGGTAAAAGACATTTGGAAAAAATACGGAAACTGTGCAAAAGATTTCTTTGATGAAATTCATATCGAATTAGGCAGAGAAATGAAAAACACAGCAGAAGACCGTGAACAAATTACCAATCAAATAAATGATAATGAAAACACCAACATCAGAATAAAGTTACTGTTAGTGGAATTGTTAAACGATCAAAATGCAGAAAATGTTCGACCTCATTCGCCTTCTCAACAAGAAATTTTAAAAATATATGAAGACGGCGTTTTAAATTCTGGTGTTGAAATACCAAATGAAGTTTCTGATATTTTGAAAAAATTTAAAGAAACTGATTTAAAAAAGCAACCAACATCTTCAGAAGTAAATCGATACAAATTGTGGCTAGAGCAAAAATATCGTTCGCCATATACAGGTGAAATAATTCCATTAAACAAATTGTTTACTTCCAAATACGAAATAGAACACATTATTCCACAAAGTCGCTTTTTTGATAACGGTTTAAGCAACAAAGTAATTTGCGAAGCCGCCGTTAATAAACTAAAAGATAACCAACTTGGTTTGGAATTTATAAAAAATCATCATGGCGAAAAAGTTCAAGACGGAGCAGTTACATTTGAAATATTTTCAGTAGAAGCATTTAAGAAATTTGTACAAGACAATTACGCCAAAAACCGTTCAAAACGTATCAAACTTTTACTGGAAGATATTCCCGAAAAAATGGTGGAACGACAACTAAACGATACACGCTACATCAGCAAATTTATTTCATCTGTTTTATCCAGCATCGTACGCAAAGGAGAAAACGATGATGGCATAAATTCAAAAAATATAATTCCTGGCAACGGAAAAATTACCACTATTTTAAAACAAAATTGGGGGCTGAACGATGTTTGGAACGAGTTGATTCTACCCCGTTTTGAGCGTATGAACCAATTAACCAAAACTGAAAGCTTCACATCAAAAAACACAAACAATAAAATAATCCCAACAGTTCCGTTGGAATTGTCAAAAGGATTTCAGAAGAAACGTATAGACCACCGCCATCACGCTTTAGATGCTTTAATTATTGCCTGTGCTACACACGACCACGTTAATTTACTAAACAACCAACACGCAAAATCAGAAACCAAACGATACGATTTACAACGTAAGTTGCGAAAGTTTGAAAAAGTTGAATATAATGATAGAAACGGCAACCGAGTAAAAAGAGAAGTACCCAAAGATTTCTTAAAACCTTGGGACAATTTTACAGTAGATGCAAAAAATAAATTAGAAGCGATTGTAATCAGCTTTAAACAAAATTTACGAGTGATAAATAAAGCAACGAATAAGTACGAAAAATTTATTGCTGGTAAAAAAGAAAAAGTAGAGCAAAAAGGCATGAATTGGGCAATTCGAAAATCAATGCACAAAGAAACCGTTTCGGGTAAAGTGGAATTACCACGAATTAAAGTTCCGAAAGGGAAAATTTTAACTGCTACGAGAAAAAAGATTGATCCATCTTTTGATTTGAAAACTATCGAATCAATTACTGATACTGGAATACAGAAAATTCTTAAAAATTATTGGGAAAGCAAAGATAAAAATTCTGAATTAGCATTTTCACCCGAAGGCATTGAAGATATGAACAAAAATATCGCCCAATATAACAACGGAAAGCCGCACCAACCTATTTATAAAGCAAGAATATTTGAGCTTGGAAGTAAATTTAATTTAGGACAAACAGGAAACAAAAAAGCGAAATATGTTGAAGCCGATAAAGGCACAAACTTATTTTTTGCAGTTTATGAAGATGAAAAAGGAAAACGCAATTATAAAACCATACCTCTAAACATAGTAATAGAGCGACAAAAGCAAGGATTAGGTTCTGTACCTGAAACAAACGAAAACGGCAATAAACTTTCTTTCTACTTATCACCAAACGATTTAGTTTATGTGCCCACAATAGAGGAAAAAGAAAACTTGAAAATGCCTGACTTTGGAAATTTTAATAAAGAACAAAGAGAAAGAATTTACAAGTTTACCGATTGTAGTGGTGTTATGGCAAATTTTATACATTCAAATATTGCTAACGCTCTGTTCAATATAAACAAAGACAAGCAGAAAAAAAGCGGAATGGATTTTCCTATTCAAAATGAAATAGGTGTTGGTTCGCAAGGCTCAAAAAACGAAAGAGCTTTTACCGGTGAAACAATTAAAAATATTTGCATAAAACTCAAAATTGACCGATTGGGTAATATTTCTAAAACAATATGATCAAACGAACCCTTTACTTCGGTAATCCTGCTTACCTCAAAACCTCCCAGGAACAACTACTGATTGAATTACCAGAAAGCGGTGAAACCAAAAACATACCCATCGAGGATATTGGATTGCTCATACTCGACAACCGGCAAATCACCATTACCTTGCCGGCTTTGGCAAAATGTTTGGCGCACAATACCGCCCTTATTATCTGCGATGAAACCCACCATCCCACCGGCCTGATGCTGAACCTGGATGGACATAGTTTGCAAAGTCAGAAATTCAAAGCCCAGATAAATGCCAGCATTCCGTTAAAAAAACAACTTTGGCAGCAAACCGTGCTGGCTAAAATACTCAATCAGGCATCCATGCTGCGCCGGCAAGGAAAAGAAAATAAACTTCTAATGCATTATGCACAGGATGTAAAAAGCGGCGATAGTGAAAATCAAGAAGCGAAAGCCGCAGTATATTATTGGAAAAATATTTTTCCCGATTTTTTGGCTTTCAAGCGCGACCGGTTTGGATTACCACCCAATCATTTACTCAATTACGGCTATGCTATTTTACGGGCCTTAGTTGCCCGAAGCTTGGTGGGCAGTGGATTGCTTCCTACACTGGGTATTCATCATCGCAATCAGTACAATGCCTATTGCCTGGCCGATGACATTATGGAACCGTACCGACCGTTTGTTGACAACGTGATTTGTGCAATTATTCGAAATAACGGGGCTTTGCTTGAAATGGGGACCGAAATCAAAAAAAATTTACTATCCATCCCGGCTTTGGATGTAATCATCGACGGGCAAAAACGCCCATTGATGAATGCCGTACAACAAACCACGGCTTCGCTGGCTAAATGTTATGAAGGGGATGCCCGTAAAATTTTATATCCCGAAATATAAAGATCCGATGTTTTTTTATCGCCGAATTTATACCGAATGTTTGAACGATTAAATGCATACCGCATTATGTGGGTTTTAGTATTTTTTGATTTACCAACGGAAACAAAAAAAGACCGAAAAATTTATGCACGGTTTCGAAAACAAATTCTTTCCGACGGATTTTCCATGTTTCAGTTTAGCATCTATCTGCGCCATTGTGCCAGCCGGGAAAATGCGGTCGTTCATAGTAAACGGGTTAAAACTATTTTACCGCCGCGAGGCCATATTGGTATTCTTTGCATTACCGATAAACAATTTTCTATGATGGAAATATTCAGAGGAAAAGAACCGCTTGCAGGCCCCGAAACCGTACAACAGCTTGAACTCTTTTAAGGCTGGTTAGTTAGCAGTCGTCGAAAAACGAATTCGCAGAAATAAAAAAATGCCCTCCAGGAGCATTTTTTTATTTGTAAAACTTAGCCTAAAATCGTTACAATCAGCAGCTTACTGCCTTTGAGTTGTTAAAGAGCTAAGCTACAAAAAAGTTTGAAAGCAAATCACAACAAATTTTATACGACACCCCATTTACCTCAAGTTGTTAAAGAGCTAAGCTACAAAAAAGTTTGAAAGCAAATCACAACGTACTTGAAGAAGGCTTTGCTACGAAAAATGTTGTTAAAGAGCTAAGCTACAAAAAAGTTTGAAAGCAAATCACAACCCGCATCCTACTGGAATTACAACAGAACTAGTTGTTAAAGAGCTAAGCTACAAAAAAGTTTGAAAGCAAATCACAACCCCATTTCTTTGGTCTGCCGTTGCGGTTGCGTTGTTAAAGAGCTAAGCTACAAAAAAGTTTGAAAGCAAATCACAACTTGTATTACTAAAGGTTGCTGCTCCTGTACGTTGTTAAAGAGCTAAGCTACAAAAAAGTTTGAAAGCAAATCACAACAAGACTTGCAAAGGTGCAGCTAACTAACTGTTGTTAAAGAGCTAAGCTACAAAAAAGTTTGAAAGCAAATCACAACGGGCTCCGCTGACGATGATACGCTTTATACGTTAGAAAAATAATCAATAACGGATGTAGCACACAAAAAAGGAGTACGTTCACCTCCATATAACTCATCCCTGTTGCATTGCTGATAATATACAATACATCTAGACAAGCATTAAAAATAGTAACAGCAATATCTTCCGCTACCTCGGCTATCGTTGACCATAAACTCATCGCCTATTATTTTTAAGATTCGCATACGCACTCTTCTTGAAATAAGCCAGATATATCAGCACGCCTAAAACCAACGGATGGATAATGAAAAATACAAGAATATTAACCATCTCGTAGCTTAGCCCCGTAACCTCGCTGATGGCGTATAAAATCCCCATATAAAACATAAATAAGGCTTCTACAATATAGGAGTCTAATAAAAATAAACTTATCATTTTGTTATGTTTGTATCTGCAAGTACAGTAAACAATTCCGAAAAAATGCTTTTAAAAACTAAGCTACCAATTAGTTTGAAAGAAAATCACAATCTTTCTTTTACTTTTCGTATTTTAACAAAAATTTTTTTATGAAAACGTTACTTCTTTTCCTCAGTTTTTGTTTTGTCGCAACAACGGGTTTTTGCCAAAGCACAACTTCCAAAATAAATACACCCGATAGCACCAAAAAAATAATGACCCTCGAAGCATCCTGCGGTAGTTGCCAATTAGGCCTCAAAGGAGATGACTGTTCACTGGCTGTTCGCCTCGATGGAAAAGCATATTATGTAACGGGTACAGTCATTGATGACCATGGCGATGCGCATGCCAAAGATGGTTTTTGCAACGCAATTAGAAAAGCAGAAGTACAGGGTGAACTGGTGAACAATCGCTTTGTGGCTACTTATTTTAAATTGCTGAAGACAGAGAAACCGACTTTACCTATTAAAAATTAACACCGCTTACGGCTGTTTTACTCTCCCCAAATTTCGGCTTTACCTTGCAGCCATTGTTTGGCTTGTTCGGTAGTAATAGATTTGGGGCGTTCAATGGGAAATCCCAAAGCTCTCGACCAACATAAACTTGCCAGTACTCCCAATGCTCGGCTTACAGCAAAAAGCACTGTATAATATTCGTATTCAACCATACCGTAATGCACCAACAGTGCACCACTATGAGCGTCTACATTGGGCCATGGATTTTTTACTTTTCCTAATGATTGAAGAATGGGTGGAACGGTTTCGTAAATATTCCAAACAGTTTGCACCAAAGGATCATTGGGCATGTGTTTTTTACCAAACTCCATTTGTGCTAAAAATCGAGGATCAGTTTTTCGTAAAACTGCATGACCGTAACCCGGAACAACTTTCCCTTCGCTCAATGTTTTCTTCACATAATCTGCAATCTGTTCTTTAGTAGGTATATCAGTTCCCAGATTTTTACGTAACTCAAAAATCCACTTTATTACTTCTTGATTTGCTAATCCATGCAAAGGACCTGCCAATCCATTCATACCAGCAGCATAACTTAAATAGGGATCGCTTAGAGCAGAACCTACCAAATGCGTAGTGTGTGCCGATACATTGCCTCCTTCGTGATCGGCGTGGATGGTCATATACAAACGCATCAATTCCATAAATCCCTCATCGGCATATCCCAACATGTGGGCAAAATTTCCGGCCCAATCCAGTAATCCGTTCGGTTGAATATGCTCGTTATTTTTATACTTGCGACGATAAACATAAGCAGCTATTCGAGGAAGCCGAGCAATTAAATCCATTGCATCGTCATATGTTGGACTCCAATAATCTTTTTTATTTATTCCTCTGGCATATTCTTTTACAAAATGTCCTTCAGTTTGTAAAGCCATTACTCCAGCTACAAACATTGTCATTGGATGTGCATTTGAAGGAAATGCGTCAATGACAGAAAACACATGACTTGGTACATGACTACGCCGTTGCCAAACATTGGTAATATGTTGCACTTCTTCATCCGTTGGCAATGTACCCAGCAACATTAAGGAGAAAAGTCCTTCGGGTAAAGGTTCTGAACCACCATTTGATTTTGGTAATTTTTCTCTCAATTCAGAAATTGAATATCCCCGAAAACGAATTCCTTCGTGTGCATCTAGCAAGGATGTTTCAGTAACTAGTCCTGTAATGCCGCGCATCCCTTGATAAACTTGAGCCAGCGTTACTTCTCCCACAACTTTATTTCCATGCTCCTGAAGCAAGGATTTTATTTCTACCGCCGCTATATCTGCGGCTTGTTTAAATCGTTCTTTAATTACCCCCATAAAATATTTTGAAACGTCTGAATGAGTTTCAAAGGTACTTATTTGTTGCAGTAAAAAATTGGTGTTCCCCTTATTTAAAATATTATTTCTGTGCTTTTTTATAAAACCATAAAGCAACTACAGAAAAAATAAGATTAGGTGTCCAAGCAGCTAAGAGTGGTGGGAAATTTCCTTTTATAGAAAAAGTCGATGAAAATCTGTCGGTCAAAATAAACAGTGATGCAATAATAAAACCTGTGGCAATGTGCAATCCGCCACCACCACGATTTTTTCGGCTTGCAATAACAGCTCCAATTAAGGTTAATAATATTACAGAAACCGGAGTAGCACTTCTTCTAAAGCGTTCTACTTTTAATGTGTTTAATCCCTCCGAACCTCGCAATTCTTCTAATTGAATAAAAGATTTCAATTGAGTTGTCGTCAGTTTATCTTTTAAATATTTGTCTTTTTTTAAATCGCTCGGTTTTATATTTAAATTTAAATTAAGCGTGCTAAGTCGTGTGATAATTTCACCCTCGGGTGTTACTTTTCTTTCAACAGCATTTGTTAGTTGCCAGTTTTTTTGCGCGGTATCCCATTTCATACCTTCGGCGCGAAGGTTATAAACTACTTTATTATCTTTTGTTCGATGTAAAAAAAATCCACCGGCAGATTTTTGAACAGAGTCATAATATCGGATACCTAAATAAGAATTAGAATCGGAACGCCGATAATATGTATCCTGAAAACTGCCCCCACCCGATCTGTCAATACCATCAAGGTATTTCACTTGAAAATTTCCTCGTATTTCATTTCCTTTCGGAATAAATTCTCGATTGGCTAAAAATAATAAAGCAGCCAAAATAATTCCGCCTAAAATGTAAGGACGCAAAAACCTGTTATAGCTGCTTCCTCCAGCAAGGATGGCTACAATTTCGGATCTTGCTGCCATTCGACTTGTGAAATAAATGACGGCAATAAAAACGAATAAAGGAAAAAGTAAACCCCAGATATATGGTACAAATCCAATATAATAATTGGCAACTATTTGATTAAAACTTTGTCCCGATTTTACAAAATCCTGCGTATGCTCACTGGCATCCACGGCTATGGCAATAAACGTAAACAGCACCATGCTGAAAAAGAATGTTACCAAAAACATCTTTAATATGTATACATCAACCTTTTTCATTTGTTGCGAAGTAAATACATATTATACAAAATATTTGTGAAGAATTTTTACACCCTTTTAAAGTCGTTGTTGCAACTGAACCACCATTTCTTTTTTCCAACTTTCAAAATTTCCTTCTATTATTTTTTTTCTTGCTTCATTCATCAACCAACCATAAAATGCCAAATTGTGAACACTGGCAATTGTTAATCCCAAAATTTCTTTTGCCTTCATTAAATGTCGCAAATAGGCCTTGCTATAATAATTACTGACTTCACAAGCTATCCCATCATCTATTGGCGAACAATCCATTTCCCATTTTTTGTTATCAATATTGATAACTCCTTTTGTGGTAAACAACATAGCGTTTCTTCCATTACGCGTTGGCATCACGCAATCAAACATATCGATTCCCATTCCGATACATTCCAAAATATTCCAAGGAGTGCCAACTCCCATCAAATAACGAGGTTTGTTTTCGGGTAAATGATCACAGCACAAACTACAAATTTCATACATTTTTTCTTGGGGCTCGCCTACACTTAATCCACCAATAGCATTGCCTGTAGCATTTTTAGAACTGATAAATTCGCAAGAAACTTTTCTTAAATCTTGATGAACTCCGCCTTGTACAATAGGAAATAAATTTTGAGTGTACCCGTATTTATTTTCGGTAGCATTAAATTGATTAATGCATCTTTCCAACCAGCGATGCGTTAATTCCATGCTTTTTTGTGCATACTTATGATCGCTGCCACCAGGAGGACATTCATCAAAAGCCATAATAATATCGGCTCCAATAATTCGTTGAATATCCATTACTTTTTCCGGTGTAAAAACATGTTTGCTTCCATCAATATGGCTCTGAAAAGTAACACCATCTTCTTTTATTTTACGAGTGCCTGCCAAAGAAAAAACTTGATAGCCGCCGCTATCCGTCAATATGGGCTTCTTCCAATTTATAAACTGATGCAAGCCGCCGCATTTTTCAATTACTTCAATTCCCGGACGTAAATAAAGATGGTATGTATTGCCAAGAATTATTTGTGCTTTTACTTCGTTCACTAACTGTTGCTGGGTAACTGCTTTCACAGTTCCCACCGTTCCAACAGGCATAAAAATAGGTGTAAGAATTGTACCGTGATCTGTAGTAACCTCACCGGCTCTTGCTCTGGAATTTTTATCCTTTTGTAAAAGCTGAAATTGTAAACTGGCCATCAGCAAAAATAAGATATGCCTTAAATAAAATCCCCATAAGCCGAATGATTGACTTTTTATTTTGGATAACAACATCTGTCCTATTTTCGCAGTCCTTTTTAATTATGGACCTCAGTTTTATCAAATCAGTTCCTTGGAGTTTATTTCTTTTCTATTCTTTTACGATTGTCGTAGCCATTCAAATTATTTATTATGGATGGTTTTTCAGTCGCGTTGCTTTTTATCGGCAAAAAAAGAAAAACAAATCGCAGCAACATCCGGTATCCGTTATTATTTGCGCACGTGATGAAGATGAAAATCTTGCTCGTCATTTACCAGGTTTATTAGTGCAACAATATCCTTCCACCTATGAAGTAATTGCCGTTAATGATAATTCGTTGGACGATTCAAAATATATTTTACAGGAACTAAAAAAAACATTTAAAGACCGACTTGAAGTTGTTGAGTTGACTCAGGAAGCCAAATTAATTAGTGGAAAAAAATATCCATTAAGTATTGGAATTAAAGAAGCTCACCACGAAGTATTGCTGCTTACCGATGCGGATTGTGTGCCGGCTAGTGAACATTGGGTGCAAAAAATGCAAGAAGCGTATGCTGAAAATATTGAAATCGTTTTGGGCTATGGTGGCTTTCATAAACTTCCCGGATTGCTAAACAAACTCATTCGCTTCGAAACTTTTCATTCGGCTCTTCAATATTTTTCCTATGCACTGGCGGGCATTCCGTATATGGGTGTTGGGAGAAATTTATCTTATAAAAAGAATGTATTTTTTCGTAACAAAGGATTTACTGCAATCAATCATATTCCCGGTGGCGACGATGATTTATTTATTAATAAAGTAGCGACAAAAAAAAATACTGCTGTTGTAATTGATAAAGAAGCAATCACACTTTCAATTCCAAAAAAAACTTGGAAACAGTGGTATCGCCAAAAGAAACGGCATTATTCCACAGCGCAATATTACAAACCGAAACACAAATTTTTGTTGGCCTTGTATGCAGCAACACAATTTTTATTTTACCCACTATTTATATTAACCATTATTTTTTATAGTTGGCAATTTGCATTCCTCTTTTTGGCATTACGCTACATGTTGCTTTCAATTGTATATTATTTTTCAATGAAAAAATTGAACGAAAAAGATTTATGGCCGTTTTTCATTTTGTTCGATCTTTGGTTGTTCTTTTATTATCTCATTTTTGCACCTTCGTTGTGGGAAAAACCACGCCCTACTTGGAACTAATTGAATTTTTTGATGGAAATTATTGACAAATATTTTTCTGATTTTACCCCCCAACAAAGGAATCAGTTTGCTTTATTGAAAAATTTATATGCAGATTGGAATAGTAAAATCAATGTTATTTCCCGAAAAGACATGGATGGACTTTTCGAAAAACATATTCTTCATTCACTTTCCATTGCTACAGTATTTTCATTCGAAGCCGGAACTGAAATTCTTGATTTAGGCACTGGCGGCGGCTTTCCCGGAATTCCTTTAGCAATTTTTTTTCCGAATGTAAAATTTCATTTAGTAGATAGCATTGCAAAAAAATTAAATGTGGTGGAAAACATTGCAAGCAGTATTGGAGCAACTAATATTACCGTACAACATACAAGAGCAGAAGAAATTAAAGGAAGAAAATTTGAATACGTCGTATCAAGAGCTGTAGCTCCCCTTGGCGATTTATGGAAATGGAGTAAACCCCTCATAAGAAAGAAATCGGTGGCAAGCGACAAAAAAAATGGATTGATCTGTTTAAAGGGTGGTGATTTGGCGCAAGAAATCCAGGACAGTGGCGTCCGTCCTCAGTTAATTAGAATTTCTGGTATATTTTCAGAACCCTTTTTTGAGAATAAGCATATTATTTTTGTACCCCAATAGAATATAAAACTTACCGATAAGTAGTATTGTTTTGTTGTAATCGAAAACTGATATTTGGCTATGGAAAAAATAAAAGTTTGTATAGTTGAGGATAACGCGGATTTGAGAGAGATTATACAAACTATTGTAAATGCGTCTGAAAATTGCGAATGTATTGGTGTAATGAGAAATGCAAAAGAGGCAATAGAACTATTACCACAATTACAACCCGATATTGTGATGATGGATATTAATCTCGGAAGAGGTGAAAATGGAATTGATTGTGTAAAAAAACTATCACCGGATATGGAAGGTACAAGCTTTATGATGTGTACCGTGTATGATGATGAAGATTCAGTATTCGAAGCGCTTACTGCAGGTGCTACCAGTTATATGCTTAAGAGAACACCGCCTGCCAAAATGATTGAAAGTATCACTGAACTTTATAATGGTGGTGCGCCGATGAGTAGTACTATTGCCAGGAAAGTGTTACAATTTTTTTCTACAAACCCTGTAAATGAACTTAATGACTTGACAAAAAGACAATCTATTATTTTATCCTATTTGGCTAAAGGACTTCAATACAAAGAAATTGGATTACACCTAGATATTGGGATAGAAACTGTACGCAAGCATGTACACAACATTTATGATAAACTACATGTTCATTCAAGAGTTGATGCTGTAAATAAATATTTTGGGAGAAACAATCAACCCTAGTATTTCCTATCTCCCTTTACCATTTTAATTCCAACTTATTATTTTTTCTTTCAACATCAGCCATACGTTGAGATGGATCAATTTCTGCAAATTGAATATCAGTCAGCTTCTTTTGGGTTTCAATAATATAAATTGGATGAGTCCATTTCCATGATTCATAAACAATTCTTGGAATACTGTTGTTCTCAGCAGGTTTTTCTCCAAACATCAAATACATGGGAATATAATGAAGCTCTTTACTGCCGTCTTTAAATGAAAGTTGAAAGTCAATGGGCATTGGCATAGCACCGTTTCGTTTTATTCTAATTTTTGTTTTACCCCCTTCCTCCCATAAACTATCAATACTGTAATCAATCGTCTTGGTACTATTCACCCAATACTCTTTATACCAATCCAATTTCATACTGCTTACTTTTTCTGCCACACGAATAAAGTCATTGACATTGGGATGTTTGAATCGCCATTGACGATAATATTCTAACAACAGTTTATCGCGTACAGATGCTCCCAGGATATATCCTAATTGTTCTAAAAACACAGCACCTTTCGAATACGATGCCAACCCATAAGCATAATTTGAATTGAAATGATCGGCATGCGTAGAAAGTGGTTCTTCTTTTCCACTTTTAGTAAGATTAAAATAACCGGAATAATTGCCTTCATAAGCAAATTGAGGATTATTTTCCAACCAAGCAGTTACTCTATCTTCAGCGTAGCTGGTAAAGCCCTCATCCATCCATCCATATAATGATTCATTGGTTCCCAAAATTCCTTGATACCAATTATGCATCCACTCGTGAAGCCAAGCGCCTGGGCTCGCCAATAATGTTGCCATTGGGTATTCCATACCGCCATCGCCACCATGAATAAATGAATATTGACGGTACGTGTAAGCGCCAAAAGTTTTTTCAATAAATGGTAAAACAATTACCGCTTTATCTAAAATTGATTCCCATTCTTGTGCATTGTTGGCATTGGGTTTGTATAATAAGTGCAAGGAAAGAGTATCATTTATTTTTTTTGTCAAGTGTTTAAATCCCGGATCTGCTGCCCACATAAAATCATGCACATTGGGAGCTACAAAATGCCATGTTAATTTCTCGCCTACTGGTTGGTTAATTTTTGTACCGGGAGTTTCATAACCATAACCAATTTGATTTGCATTTTGCAAATAACCCGTGCCTCCCAAAATATAATTTCTATCAATAGAAATTTTAATATCATAATCACCCCAAATACCGTAGAATTCTCTAGCAATGTATGGAGTTGGATGCCAACCTTCATAATCATATTCGCACAATTTTGGATACCATTGGCTCATTGAATAGCGCACCTTTGTACTTGGATTATCTCTTCCACTTCTTCGAATTTGTAAAGGAACTTGAGCTTCAAATTCCATATCGAAAACTACTTTTGATTTAGGAAGAATCGGCCGATCTAACTGTACTTCTAAAATAGTTTCATGAAGCCAATACTGTTGAATTCGTCCATTCATTTTTAAGGATAGAATTTTTTGATACCCGATTTCATCCGGCTTTAAATTTTGAATTCGATCTTTTACTCGTGCATCCCAATCTTTACGGTTTCCATTTAAATTTTTCCCCAACTCTCTACTTCGCATGTCCATCATACTGTTTGGCTGAAAAGCATTAAAGTACAAATGATAAAAAACGCGATATAAAGTATCTGGAGAATTATTCCAATATTCTAATTTTTGCTTCCCAGAAAATTGATTGGCAATTACATTCATATCAATATTCATCGTGTACTTTACTCGTTGTTGCCATCTGTCAGATTGCGAAAAGCTAGTTGAAAAAACAAAAAGTGTACTCAACACCAATAAAACATTTTTATTCATTGTAGTTTAATTTGAATTTAATAATTTATTTAATCTCTTAATTTTTCCCTTGAACAACAATAACAATTTCTCCTTTTACTCCTTTTTGTTTGAAGTAATCACAAACTTCTTGCAACGTTCCTCTTTTATTTTCCTCAAAAAATTTACTTATTTCGCGACTAACACAACAGCGCCTTTCCGCACCAAAGTATTGAATAAAATTTTCTAACGTTTTTACTAACCGGATCGGCGATTCATAAAAAATCATTGTTCTTTCTTCTATTGCTAATTGACGAAGCAAAGTTTGCTTTCCTTTTTTTAAGGGAAGAAATCCTTCGAAAACAAATCGATTGGCAGGAATACCACTATTTACTAATGCTGGTACAAATGCTGTGGCGCCGGGTAAACATTCTACTTTGATTGAAGCTGTAATACATTCTCTCACAAGCAAAAAAGCGGGATCTGAAATGCCCGGAGTTCCAGCATCGGTGAGTAATGCCATTTTTTTTCCTGCTTGCAATTGGTTTATCAAATGCTTTACTACTTGATGTTCGTTATGTTGGTGATACGGAGTAATTGGTTTGACAATTTGATAGTGATTTAAAAAATGAGAAGAAGTTCGTGTGTCTTCGGCTAATATTAAATCTACTTCCTTTAAAATTTCTAATGCCCGAAGTGTAACATCAGATAAATTACCAATTGGGGATGGGATTAAGTAGAGCATTCTTATTTAACTATTCAAATTCCCATTTTACATATCGATGGTAATTTCAAAATATTCCATCACAGGGTTGGTTAATAATTTTTGGCTTGCCGTTGTAGCTATTTGTGTTGCTTCTTCAACTGATGCTGCATTAATTTTTAGCGTAATATTTTTCCCAACTCGTACATCGTCAATAATGCCCAATCCCAAATTTTGTAACCCACTCAACACAGCTTTTCCTTGGGGATCGAGTAATTCCTTCAATGGCATTACTTTGATTTGCACTGTATAAATCATTCGTTTATATTTTTAAATATCAAAGATAAAACAACGTAACTAACAAGAATTATGGGAATTGCTAACCATTGAAATAGTATAGCTGCAATTACTGAGATTAGTAAGAGTAAAATTTTAGGAATATTATTCTTGATGGCAAAGTTTTTAACTTTTAGACTCATCATCGGAATATTACTTACCATCAAAAAAGTAAGCAAAACAATAAAACCATACAAACACCATTTGTTTGTAAACAGAAATTGAATGTTTGAATTCTGAAACCATGTAATTAAAGGAAACGAAGCAATAGTTATTCCAGCTGCTGGTGTGGGCAATCCTTTAAAAGAATATTGTTGCGTTTCATCAATATTAAATTTAGCTAATCTCCACGCTGCTGCGCACGGAATTAACAAAGCGGGTAATAAGCCAATAACTGAAGCATCAACTGCTCCCTCTTCTTGAGCTAGACTAATTCTTAAAAGTTGATATAAAATTAACCCGGGTGCAACACCAAAACTTACAACATCGGCTAATGAATCTAATTGCTTTCCCATTGCAGAAGTAGATTTGAACAATCGAGCAATAAATCCATCCAAAAAATCTACTATGGCTGCGCCAAAAATAAATAAGGCTCCCCAAGTAATTTTTTCTGGAAGTTGTACATGAACAAATCCTTCAATATCAAGCTGAACAATAGTTTCGCCTGTTTGTAAAATGCACACAATCGCAATACATCCAAAAACAAGATTCAGTAAAGTAAAAAAATTAGGAATATTTTTCATAGAATCCAACTAAGTTATCTTTTCATTAATGATTCTATTTCTTCAACTGTAATAGGAATATTTTTCATTAAATCAACATTTCCGTTTTTAGTAATCCACACATTGTTTTCAATGCGGATTCCCATTTGCTCTTCTTCGATATAAATTCCCGGTTCAATTGTAAACACCATTCCCGGTTTTATAGGATCCGTCATAGTGCCTAAATCGTGTACGTCAACTCCCAAATGGTGAGAAATTCCATGATATAAATATTTTCGATAAGCCCTGTTTTCCAAATCTTCATTGGCAACATCTTTCTTTTTTATTAACCCTACTTTTAGAAACAATTCGGTGGCTTTATCACCAACCTTATCATGATAATCGAGAATAGAAATCCCTGGCTTCAATATTGTTTTACAATAATTATGCAAGTTCAAACAAGTATTATAAATTTTCTTTTGTCTTGCCGTAAACTTTCCATTTACCGGAATGGTTCTTGTAAGATCTGCACAATAGCCGCCATATTCAGCACCAAAATCCATCAAAATCATTTCACCAGTTTTGCATTCCTGATTGTTGGCAATGTAATGAAGTGTGCGAGCCCTGTCGCCACTGGCAATAATGCTTCCATAAGCCGTGCCCGTGGCCCTTTGAGATAAAAATGAATGCCAAATTTCGGCTTCTATTTCATATTCCATCACGCCGGGTTTTATAAATTTTAATAATCGACGAAAAGCATTTTCTGTAATATCAATTGCTTGCTGCATAATTGCCACTTCGCCGGCAGATTTTATAGCTCTTAACTTTTTTAAAATCTGTGCACTTCGTTTGTAGTTATGCAACGGATACTTCGCTTTCATTTCAGCAGCATATCGATAGTCTCGAACCGAAACCCAATTAGATTTTCTATCGTGCTCATTCGTATTGAGATAAATATTTTCACTCCAATGAATCCACTTTTGTAAAAAAGGTTCTATACTATCTAGCCAAACAATATTTTCAATTCCTGAAATGGCGATAGCCTCCTCTTTTCGCAATCTCTTTCCATCCCATTTTTCTTTCAACTCATTGGGACGTACCAATACCAATACTTCACGAAACTTTTTTTCGGAATTATCAGGAAAAAGAACCAACATAGTATCTTCCTGTGTAATTCCTGTGAGCCAAAATAAATCTGAATTTTGTTTGAATTTGAATTGAGCATCAGCGTTCATAGGCAGTTCATCGTTACTATTGAAAATAGCGATGGACTGAGGAAGTAACTCCCGAATAAATCGAGCTCGGTTATCTTTAAAAATTTGTGGATTTAAAGGCAGATATTTCATACTCAAAAATTTTACTAGACCACAATAGTACTGCTAATCAATGAATTTTATCACTTAATAGTACTAGATTTTGAATACTAAAAATGAAACTAACACCTGTTTGGATGTAAAACTTTGCAACCCTAACTTTGCGAATTCTATCATAAAATTAATTTATGCTGCCATCGATTGAAAATGAAATTTTGAGTATCAACGGAAAAAAATTAAACGGAAAGATTCATTACCAACTTGCACCAAAAGAATTGATTGAAAGCACCTTGCAACTTGGTGAAGGCGTTTTAAATGATACAGGAGCATTAGTAATAAATACAGGCAGCTTTACTGGAAGAAGTCCGAAAGATAAATTCACAGTTCATGATGAACTTACAGCAGAATTAGTTCATTGGAACGAGTTCAACATTCCATTAGCTGAAAAATACTATGACATTATTTATAGTAAAATTTCAGACTACATAATAAATCTGCCGGAAGTTTGGGTAAGAGATTGTTCTGCATGTGCCGATCCTCGTTTTCGTTTAAACTTTCGAGTATTTAATGAAAAACCTTGGGGCAATCTGTTTGCTTATAATATGTTTCTTCGTCCCAAAGAAGAAGAGTTGATAAATTTCAGTCCCGAATGGCAATTGATTGTCTGTCCAGGTTTATTACTAGATCCTAAAGAATGTGGTATTCGTCAGCAGAATGTATCCTTGATATCCTTTAAGCATAAAACTATTTTAATTGCAGGTTCGGGTTATACAGGTGAAATGAAAAAAGGAATTTTCACTATTCTAAATTATATTTTACCGCAAGAAAAGAATGTATTAAGCATGCATTGTAGCGCCAACGTGGGACAAGATGGCGATACAGCAATTTTCTTTGGCTTGAGTGGAACTGGAAAAACTACACTTAGTGCCGATCCCAATCGGAAACTGATTGGCGATGATGAGCATGGTTGGACTAATAATACTATTTTCAATTTTGAAGGTGGCTGTTATGCAAAGTGTATTCATTTAACTGAGGAAAAAGAACCTGAAATTTTTAATGCTATTCAGCCGGGAGCCATTGTTGAAAACACATGCTTCTTTATTGATTCCAATAAAATAAATTTTGATGATGCTTCGGTTACTGAAAACACTAGAGTTTCTTATCCTTTGCATTTTATAACTAATTCCTTAAATCCTTCAATAAGCGGCTTGCCAAAAAATATTTTCTTTCTTACGTGCGACGCCTTTGGCATTTTACCACCTATTTCAAAACTTTCTGCCGGACAAGCCATGTATCAGTTTATAAGTGGATATACAGCAAAAGTTGCGGGAACAGAAACGGATGTAAAGGAACCGAAATCTACTTTTAGTGCTTGTTTTGGAGCACCTTTTTTACCCCTTCATCCTGGTAAATATGCCGAAATGTTGGGTAAGAAGATGAACGAAAATAAAGTAACTGTTTGGTTAGTAAATACGGGATGGACAGGCGGAGCTTATGGCGAAGGAACTCGAATGAAACTCTCCAATACACGAGCTATGATTGCTGCGGCTTTGGAAGGTAAACTTGAAAATGTTCAATTTGATCAGCATCCCATATTTGGATTTCAGATTCCCACTACTTGCCCAAATGTCGATAGCGCTATTTTGAACCCGAGAAATACTTGGACAGATAAAAATGTTTACGACGAGAAAGCTAAATATTTAGCCGGTTTATTTGTTAAGAATTTTGAAAAATATAGTTCTGGAGTTTCGCAAGAAACATTGGCAGGAGCACCAATCCTTTAAAATTCTTTCGTTTCAGGTTAATCAACTCTAAGTGCGTTCTAACAAAATTTTTGTTCGGTTTTTTCGTTTATTTGCTATCATGAAATTATTACTGTTAACATTTTTGTCGATGAGTTGTTTTCTGTTGAACGCTCAAACAAGCGACTCTTATTTGCCTTGGTCATCAGAAAGAAAACTGAAATGGAGTGATTTCAAATCTATTCCTCCCAAAAAAACAGAGTCAGCAGCAGTTACCAATACTCATCTTGGGTTTTCATACAAATTTGTAAATAGCAGTATTTCTCATACTATCGAATGCCGATTTAATAAATACAATTCATGGGGTCGCATTCAAAACGATTGGATACTACAGCACGAACAAGGCCATTTTGATATTGCTGAAATTTTTGCTCGTCAACTTCATAAAGCCATTCTGGAATACACATTCAACAAGATTACTTTTCAAGAAGATCTAAACGCTATTTATGAAAGAATTGCATCCGAGGAAGGTAGCTTTCAATTGCAATACGATAAGGAAACAGAAAACAGCCGCAATAAACCAAAGCAAGAAGAATGGCTCAAAAAAATTGAACAACGTTTACAGGAGTTAAGTCTTTTTTCTAATTACAATTAAAATAATCCATAA
Organism: Chitinophagaceae bacterium; assembly: GCA_004322425.1. Lineage (GTDB taxonomy): Bacteria > Bacteroidota > Bacteroidia > Chitinophagales > Chitinophagaceae > VBAS01. The sequence continues at coordinate 5,168 of SCVJ01000022.1, read as the reverse complement.
ATCTGCGCATCTATTTTTTGGATAATTTCTCCAAAATGTTCTTCATTCTCCGGAAATTTATTGTTGTCAATATCAATCATTAACACAGGACCATCTTTGTAACTATCAATCCATTTGTTATAATACTCGTTTAGTTTTTTTAAATAATCCAATCGAATATTTTCTTCGTACTCACGACCACGTTTTTGAATTTGACCTACTAAAGTTGGGACAGACGCTTTGAGATAAATAAGTAAATCGGGTGGGTCCACCATTTGCTTTAACGTGTTGTAAAAACTGTAGTAATTTTCATAATCACGTTTACCCATCAATCCCATATCGTGCAGGTTGGGAGCAAAAATATGAGCATCTTCATAGATGGTTCTATCTTGAATTACTGTTTCGGTTCCTTGCTTTATTTCCACTAATTGAGAGAGACGGCTATTGAGAAAATAAATTTGAAGATTAAAACTCCAACGTGGCATGTCTTCGTAAAAGTCAAACAAATATGGGTTGCGATCCACATCTTCAAATTGTGGAATCCATTTATAATGTTTGCTCAACATTTCTGTTAACGTTGTTTTTCCGGCACCAATATTACCGGCTATTGCAATGTGTTTTGGTTTTTTTAGTTTCGCCATTATTTTCGATTCAAATTTTATTCTAGTACAAAAACGGCTATCAAGATAAAGTAATTTTATTACTCCGTTTCTATATTTATTAATTAATAATTCAACCCCATTGAATGCCGTACAATCTCCATTGTACTCTTTGCACTTTGACGTGCTTTTGCTGCCCCTTGCTCCATTACTTCCTGTAGATACTTTTTGTTTGCAAACAAATCTTGTGCCTTACTGCGAATAGGGGCAACAAAATTAATCATATCTTCTGCCAACTGCTTCTTCATATCGCCGTAGCGAATAGTACAATTGTTATACGCTACTTCAAATTGATTGAAAACCTCTTCGGTACTTACAAGTTTCATAAGCAGAAAAATATTTTCAATATAATCTGGCTTTGGAGTTTGTTCCGATGTTGGTCCATTATCGGTTTTAACACGCATCACTTTTTTTCGAATTGTTTCGTCTTCATCGGCTAAAAAAATTGTTGCGTTTTGATTTTCACTCTTGCTCATTTTTCCACTTCCATCTAAACTAGGCACTTTAATTAAATTTGAGCCGAAATTAAAAGCATGTGGTTCAGGAAAAACGATACCATATCTATGATTAAACCGAGCTACAAAATTGCGTGCCATTTCCAAATGCTGTTCCTGATCTTTTCCCACAGGAACCAATGAAGCACGATGTAAAATAATATCGGCTGTTTGGAGAACAGGATAGGTCAATAATCCGGCGTTTACATTTTCTGGTTGCAAACGTACTTTTTCTTTAAATGTTACCGTTTTTTCCAGCTCACCTTTGTAGGCTAACATATTCAAATAGAGATAAAGCTCCGAAGTTTCTGGAATATGACTTTGACAATATAATGTAGCTTGATTGGGATCAATACCACAAGCAATATTTTCTGCTAAAACCCGATGAACATTTTCCTTCAGCTCTTTTGTGTCGGGGTGTGTAGTTAAGGAATGTAAATCAGCCACCATGAAAAAGCAAGGATATTGCTGTTGCAACAGCACGTAATTTTGCAATGCCCCGAAATAATTTCCTAGGTGCAGAAACCCTGTGGGCCGAATTCCGCTCATGACAATCTTTGCTTCCATCTGATTTAATCCCTTTGTTTACCAAAGAGGACGAAGATAACAAGAGAAAATTAATACAACTATGTCTTTAACCTTACTTATTTTTTGCACTCTTTTTACCGAACATCATCATAAAACAACCATCAACCAAAAACTAAAAGCCACAAAATGGTAATGGATTATATTTGTTCAGTAAATTATTTCTTATTTAAAGGTATTTATGCAAAACATCATCATCCATCTCGATGAAATTAGAAAGAGTTATTTTATGGGAAAGATGGAATTGCCGGTATTGAAAGGCATTACAATAGAAATTTTGAAAAATGAATACGTTGCACTGATGGGCCCATCGGGCTCTGGCAAAAGTACATTGATGAATATTATTGGATGTTTGGATACGCCTACTTCGGGAAGTTATACGCTAAACAAGCAAAACATAAGCGAAACTGAAGACAATAAATTGGCTGAAATTAGAAATAAGGAAATTGGCTTTGTATTTCAGCAGTTTAATTTACTGCCCCGACTGACGGCCCTCGAAAATGTAGCTCTCCCGTTAGTGTATGCCGGAATGAATAAAAAATTGAGAAGTGAAAAAGCAATGCAAGTTTTAGAAATGGTTAATCTTACAGACAGGCATCATCACAAACCCAATGAGTTGAGTGGTGGTCAATGCCAACGTGTAGCCATTGCCAGAGCACTTGTAAATAATCCGTCAATTATTCTAGCGGATGAACCTACAGGAAACTTGGATTCTAAAACTTCGTATGAGATTATGGAAGTATTCAATGAAATTCATGCTGCAGGAAATACAATTGTTTTGGTTACTCACGAAACCGATATTGCCAACCATGCACATCGTATTATTCGTTTGAGAGACGGATTAATTGAAAGTGATGCTTTGAATGAAACCGTGGGTACGTATAGTCATTAATTTTTTTATGTCGCAAAAAATTTATACAAAAACGGGAGATCTTGGAAAAACCTCACTTATTGGTGGCACCAAAGTTTTCAAATCACATAGTCGAATAGAAACTTACGGAACTATTGATGAACTTAATTCGTATGTAGGTCTATGTTTCGACTATATGAAAATTCATTTAATAGATAACCAATTACTGGAAATACAAGATCGCTTATTCACCATTGGTGCCTCACTGGCTTGCGATCCGGAGAAAGAAACAAAACTAAAAATTCCAGATTTACACGAAAAAGATATCCTGTTATTGGAATCAGAAATTGATACGATGAACGATCAACTTCCTGTAATGAAATCCTTTATTCTTCCAAATGGACATGTTGCTGTTTCAACACTTCATATTACCCGATGTGTATGTAGAAGAGCAGAGCGTTGTTGTGTAAGTTTACAAGAAAAAGGGTTGTTGGTTGAACCTTTAATTATTAAATACCTGAATCGCTTGAGCGATTATTTATTTGTGTTGGCTCGATTTACCGCTATGCGATTAAAGACACAAGAAATACCTTGGACACCTCGCGGAATTTAATTTACAATTTTCCCATCTTGCATGTGTAAAACTCTATCACTGAGTAGTGATAATTCTTCGTTGTGGGTTACAATTAAAAATGTTTGATTGAATTTTTCTTTTAACTCTAGAAACAATTCATGAAGCTCTTTTGCATTTGAAGAATCAAGATTACCCGTTGGTTCATCGGCAAAAATGATATCGGGCTGATTGATCAAAGCCCTTGCCACTGCCACTCGTTGCTGTTCGCCACCAGATAATTGATTGGGTTTATTGCTGGATCGATTGCTTAACCCCATAATTTTTAAAAGTTTTGTTGCTTCAATGGTTACTTCTTTTTTTCCTCTTCCGGCAATCCATCCCGGTATGCAAATATTTTCCAAAGCAGAAAATTCTGGTAATAAATGATGAAATTGAAATACAAAACCAATGTGTTGATTTCGGAATGCTGCTAATTTTTTCCCTGTTAATGATTTTGTATCTACCCCATTAATAATCGTACTTCCAGAATCGGCTTTATCAAGCGTACCCAATATGTGTAGCAATGTGCTTTTACCAGAACCCGAAGGACCTACAATGGAAACCAGTTCTCCTCTTTGCAAAGAAATGTTTACTCCTTTTAACACTTCCACCGAATCATACTTTTTATAAATATCTTGTCCCAGTAACATAAAATTTTAACCTGTTTAAGCAATCAAATATCTGTAAACCTTATTATTAAAAAAAACATCAAAATTTATGTTTTGAAAAGTAGATTTGAAAAATTCGCTGTAAACACTACTTTTGCGCAAAATCGAGGGTTATCTTAAGAACTTAATAAGTTAAACTCTCCCGTTTTAAATCAAAATTTTACACATGTTTTGGACTTTAGAATTAGCCTCGTACCTTGAAGAAGCACCTTGGCCGGCTACAAAAGATGAACTAATTGATTATGCTATTCGATCTGGAGCGCCTATTGAAGTGGTAGAGAATTTGCAAGAGTTGGAGGACGAAGGAATTGAAATTTATGAAAGCATTGAAGATATTTGGCCCGATTATCCAAGCCAGGGCGATTTTATGTTCAATGAAGAAGAACACTAAAATTATTTCTGTAAAAAAAGTAAGTCCCGAAATCGGGACTTTTTTATGCGATCTTGAATAACCTTGAATTATTTTTCCATTTGCTCAATAACTGCCTGAGTAACTCCAGTAAAAGAAAATCCGCCGTCGTGAAAGAGATTTTGCATCGTTACCATTCGTGTATAATCGCTAAACATTAAGGTGCAGTAGTTCGCACAATCTTCTCCGCTTGCATTTCCAAGCGGGCTCATTTTTTCAGCATAGTTCATAAATCCATCAAAACCTTTTACGCCGCTTCCAGCAGTAGTTCTAGTGGGTGATTGCGAAATGGAATTAACCCTAACTTTATTTTTTACTCCGTAATGGTAACCAAAACTTCTAGTTATACTTTCTAATAAACTTTTAGCATCAGCCATTTCATTATAATCAGGAAATACACGTTGAGCCGCTATATAAGAAAGCGCAACTACACTTCCCCATTCATTCAGCGCATCCATATCCCATGCAGTTCTCAACACTTTGTGAAAACTCAACGCTGAAATATCCATCGACTTTTGATTCCATTCATAATTCATTTCGGTGTAATGTTTTCCTTTGCGAACATTTAAACTCATGCCAATAGAATGGAGTATAAAATCAATTTTCCCCCCGAAATGTTCCATTGATTTTTCAAATAAATTTTTCAAGTCGTCCATGTTTACAACATCGGCACCAATTACAGGAGCATTTACAGCAGTAGCCAACTTGTTGATTTCGCCCATGCGCAAAGCCACGGGAGCATTTGTTAAAACTAATTGCGCTCCTTCGTCAAAGCATTTCAATGCGGTTTTCCAAGCAATTGATTTTTCATCCAATGCTCCAAAAATGATTCCCTTTTTCCCTTTCAATAAATTATTTGACATACGATTTTATTTTTCGTTGCAAAAATATGAAGTTCTTTTAAGTCGCCC
>SCVJ01000202.1 GCA_004322425.1 Chitinophagaceae bacterium | reverse complement strand
CTCGACGCGACGGCCTCCTGGTGGGCGGCGGGCTCCCGGGTCCGCTTCGTCGCCGACGTCTCCGTGGTGGAGAGCTGGGCCGACGCCAAGTAGGAGCCCCTGCCCGTGATCCACGCGCATCCTGAGGCGGTCTTGGGAGGTGGATCCACCTCAGGCTGTCCGTGGATCAGCCAGAGGCGAGCTGCTCGAGCGCCTCCCCGTCGACGCGGAACACGGTCCACTCGTCCTGCGGGACGGCGCCGAGCGAGCGGTAGAAGCCGATGGCCGGCTCGTTCCAGTCGAGCACCCACCACTCGAAGCGCGGGTACCCCCGCTCGACGCACACGGCGGCGAGCTGCTGCAGCAGCGCCTTGCCGAGCCCGTGCCCGCGAGCGGCGGGGCGGACGAACAGGTCCTCCAGCCACAGGCCGGGCAGTCCCTTCCAGGTGGAGAAGGTGACGTACCAGAGGGCGAACCCCACGACCTCGCCGTCCAGGGTGGCCACGTGGCACGAGGCGGTCGGGGCGGCGCCGAACAGCGCCTCGCCCAGCATCTCCTCGGTCGCCTCGACCGCGTCGGGCTCGCGCTCGTAGACGGCCAGCTCCCGGACCAGCTGCAGGATCACGGGGACGTCGGCCGGACCGGCCTCGCGCACAGCGGCATGGGTCATGCGCACGACCCTGGCACGCCGAAGGCCGGCCCCGGGAGCGGGACCGGCCTTGGGTGGGGCTGGCTAGGCGGACGGCTTCTCGTACGTCTTGCCCTTGGTCTCCCAGAAGATGGCGGCGATCTCGTCGATGCCGTCGAGCAGCTTCTGGCCGTTGGCGGGGTCGATCTCCTGCTTGGCGCCCTTGCCGCCGGCGAGCTTGATGGTGTCGTTCACCAGCGCGTGCAGGTTCGGGTACTTCTCGAAGTGCTCGGCGGTGAAGTAGTCGTGCCAGAGCACGGCCAGGTGGTGCTTCACGAGCGTGGCGCGCTCGTCGATGATGATCAGCGCGCGGGTCTTGAAGACCTCGTCGCTGCTGCCGACGTACTTCTCCTGCATGGCCTTGACGGACTGGGCCTCGATGCGCGCCTGGGCGGGGTCGTAGACGCCGCAGGGGAGGTCGCAGTGGGCGGAGACGACGGTGGTGGGGGTGAGGAAGCGGGGCAGGCGCATGCTTCGTCCTTCCGGTCAGTGGTGGGATCGAGCCTGCTGCGACCCTAGCCCCGGAGGTGGAGTGCGCGCCGTCCTGGTCGAGGGCCCCTCGATGCTGCCGACCCTGCACGCCGGCGACTGCCTGCTCGTACGCCGACCGCGCCGGGTGCGCGCCACCACCAGGGAGC
>SCVJ01000201.1 GCA_004322425.1 Chitinophagaceae bacterium | reverse complement strand
TAGCGGCCTAATCGGCCTTTGGCGCGAAGAAGGGCGCTATGGCGTCGATCAGGGCCGAGGGCGGGCGCTTGGCGCGGCCGGCGAGATCGATGCAGGCGGCTTCGACGCGGGCTTCGCAGATCAACTCTTCGCCGCGAAGGATGCGTTGGGCGATGATCAGCCGCGCGCCGCGCAGGGCCTCGTAGCGGGTGCGGACCAAGAGCGCGTCATCGATCCGCGCGGCGCGGCGATAGTCGATCTCCAGCCGGGTGATGGCGAAGGCCATGGGATCGGCGAGACCCAAGAGCCGAGTGTGGTCGACGCCGGCCAGCCTGAGGAAATTGCTCCGGCCGCGCTCGAAATAGCGCAGGTAGTTGGCGTGGTAGACGAGACCGGAAAGGTCGGTGTCCTCGTAGTAGATCCGCACGCCCAGGACGTGTTCGCGCCCGTCCAGATAGCCTGACGACGGCTCGCTCATTCGCCGACCTGATCGAAGAGGTCGAGGCCCGGCGGCGGGAGGCCGGCCGGCGTCGGCAGACCCAGATGAGCGTAGGCCTTGGCGCAGGCCATGCGGCCGCGCGGGGTGCGCTGGATGAAGCCCTGTTGCATGAGGAAGGGCTCGATGACGTCTTCGACGGCGTCGCGGGCCTCGGCGATGGCGTAGGCCAGGGTCTCCACTCCGGCCGGGCCGCCGGCGTAGTTCTCGATCAGGGCGCGCAAGTAACGGCGGTCCAGAGAATCCAGACCTTCCTGGTCGACGTCGAGACGGGCCAGGGCGCGAGCGGCCGCGTTGCGGTCGACCACCGTGGAGCCGTCGGCGGCGGCGAAGTCGCGGACGCGGCGCAGCAGGCGGCCGGCGACCCGCGGCGTGCCCCGCGACCGCGCGGCGATCTCGCCGGCGCCGTCCTCGGACAGTTGCAGGCCCAGCTTTCGCGCCGCGCCCAGGAGGACGTGGGTCAGTTCGGCCGGGGTGTAGAATTCGAGCCGTAGAGGAATGCCGAACCGGTCGCGCAGCGGCGTGGCCAGCAGACCCGCCCGCGTTGTGGCGGCGACTAGGGTGAAGGGCGCCAGATCGATACGCACCGAGCGCGCCG
>SCVJ01000200.1 GCA_004322425.1 Chitinophagaceae bacterium | reverse complement strand
GAGCTGCTCACCTACACCTCTGTCGTCCTGGTGTTCGTGCTGTTCATGGTGGCCGTCATCAGCGTCTACGACTTCGCGTTCAGCCAGGGCGTGCTCAAGGTCTTCGGCGACGGCTAGCCGTCCCGACCCGCCTCCTCCGCCCCCTCCCCGAGACCAGAACAGGACGTCCACGTGTCCGAGCCCACCGTCCCCTCCGACTCGCCCGACGAGGGCGCGTCGTCTGAGCAGGGCGAGGCCGTCGAGAGCAGTCCGGCCGCCTTCTCGCCCGGCTTCGCGACCTCGACCGAGGCCGGCACCGCAGCCGCCGACCTGGCCGAGCTCGGCGCCGGCGGCGTCGACGACGCCCCGAGCGGCTACCTGGACGACGCCGCGCCCGAGGGCGTCGGCACCGCCGAGGGCGACGCCGTGACGGACGCCGCCTCCGACGCCTCGGCTGACGAGGTCCCTGCAGCCGAGGCCCCTGCAGCCGAGGTCGCCCTGGAGGACCTGGACCCCGCCGACCGGCTCCGCCAGGAGCTGCAGGGCCAGCAGGGCGACTGGTACGTCGTGCACTCCTACGCCGGCTACGAGAACAAGGTGAAGACCAACCTCGAGAGCCGCATCCAGTCCCTCAACATGGAGGACTACATCTACGCGATCGAGGTGCCGACCGAGGAGGTCACCGAGATCAAGGGCGGCAAGCGCCAGCAGGTCGTCCGCAAGAAGCTCCCCGGCTACCTCTTCGTCCGGATGGACCTCACCGACGAGTCCTGGTCGGTCGTCCGCAACACCCCCGGTGTCACCGGCTTCGTCGGCCAGACCTCGCGCCCCTCGCCGCTGTCCATCGACGAGGTCGTCAAGATGATCGCTCCGCCGAAGCAGAAGACCGTCGTCGCCCAGAAGGCCGTGGACTTCGAGGTGGGCGAGTCGATCACCGTCACCGACGGCCCCTTCGCCACGCTCCCGGCGACGATCAACGAGATCAACCTCGACAGCCAGAAGCTCAAGGTGCTGGTGTCGATCTTCGGCCGCGAGACGCCGGTCGAGCTGTCCTTC
>SCVJ01000199.1 GCA_004322425.1 Chitinophagaceae bacterium | reverse complement strand
GCGGCGGGCCGGGCATCGCGAAGAGCAGCTTGTCGCCCAGCTCCAGGCGCAGCCCGGGGGCGCTGCCGACCGGGTTGTCCAGCACGGTCGCGCCACGCGGGACGTCGGCCTGCTGCATGACGGCGTCCGGGAGGGAGGTGTAGCCGTACTCCGCGAAGCGGGCGCGCAGCGCCTCCTCCAGCGCGGGCTGCCGCTCCAGAGGCACCCCGGCCACCTCGGCGACAGCCGAGCGGGTGAGGTCGTCCACGGTCGGGCCGAGCCCGCCGCAGGCCAGGACCACGTCGGCGTCCTCGAGCGCCCGACGCAGCGCGACCACGATGCGGTCGACCTCGTCGCCGACCATCGAGGAGTGCACGACCGGCGCCCCGACGGCGGCGAGCTCGGCGCCCAGCCAGGCGGCGTTGCTGTTGACGATGTCCCCGAGCAGCAGCTCGTCGCCGACGGCGACGACGGCGGCCCTCACCCGCGGGCTGCGCGCTTCATGTCGGCGCGCTCCGACGTGGTGCGGAGCACCAGCGCCTTGACGACGATCTCGACGCCGGTGACGACCGTGACGACGACCGCGGCGACCATCACCGCGACCGCGAGCGTGGCGAGCACCCCCGTGAGCGGAAGCAGGTAGAGCGTGATGGCCACGGTCTGCAGGACCGTCTTGAGCTTCCCGCCGCGGCCGGCCGGCATCACGCCGTGCCGGATCACCACGAAGCGCAGCACGGTCACGCCGATCTCGCGGACGAGCACGACGACCGTGACCCACCACCAGAGATCGCCCAGCAGCGACAGCCCGACCAGCGCGGCGCCGATGAGCGTCTTGTCGGCGATCGGGTCGGCCAGCTTCCCGAAGGAGGTGATCAGCCCTCGACTGCGTGCGATCTGGCCGTCGATGCGGTCGGTGAGCGCGGCCAGCAGGAAAACGCCGGCGGCGACCAGCCGGTAGCCGGCGTTGCCCCCGTCCTCCGCCAGCAGGAAGCCCAGGAACACCGGCACCAGCAGCAGCCGCAGCACC
>SCVJ01000198.1 GCA_004322425.1 Chitinophagaceae bacterium | reverse complement strand
CGCGGCGGAGGTCCGCGCCGGTGACCCCTGCGGCCGCTGCGGATCGCCGCTCGAGATCGGCCGCGGCATCGAGATCGGCCACATCTTCCAGCTCGGTCGCAAGTACGCCGACGCCTTCGGCCTGGACGTGCTCGGCCCGGACAGCAAGCCCGTCCGCGTGACGATGGGGTCGTACGGCGTCGGCGTCTCGCGCGCGATCGCGGCCATCGCCGAGCAGTCCTACGACGAGAAGGGCCTGGTCTGGTCCCGCGAGGTCGCCCCGGTCGACGTGCACGTGGTCGGACTCGGCAAGGGCGAGCAGAAGCCGGAGGCCGAGCGGATCGCGCTCGAGCTCGAGGCGCGCGGGCTGACGGTCCTGCTCGACGACCGCGTGAAGGTGTCGCCCGGCGTGGCGTTCAAGGACGCCGAGCTGATCGGCATCCCGACGTCCGTCGTCATCGGCAAGGGGCTCGACGAGGGGAAGGCCGAGCTGCGCGACCGCAAGAGCGGACTGGCGCGGGAGGTCGACCTGGCCCACCTGGTCGAGACGGTGCTGGCCGAGGTCCGCGGCTGAGCGGCAAGGGCACGCCGGCGACGCTGCTGCTGGCGAAGGCCGGCGTCCCGCACACCGTGCACGCGTACGAGGTCGACCCCGACGCGCCCTCGTACGGCGAAGGAGCGGCAGCGGCGCTCGGCATCGAGCCGGAGCGGATGCTCAAGACGCTGCTGGCGTCCGTGGACGGTCAGCTGGCGTGCGGCGTCGTGCCGGTCAGCGGGTCGCTCGACCTGAAGGCGCTGGCGCTGGCGCTCGGCGGCAAGCGCGGGGTCATGGCCGAGCCGGCGGCGGCCGAGCGCTCGACCGGCTACGTCGTCGGCGGCATCAGCCCGCTCGGCCAGCGCACCCGGCTGCGGACGGTCGTGGACGAGACCGCCGAGCTGTTCGACACCGTCTTCGTCAGCGCCGGGCGGCGTGGGCTGTCCGTCGAGC
>SCVJ01000197.1 GCA_004322425.1 Chitinophagaceae bacterium | reverse complement strand
CCCCTTGGCGGACGGCCCGTGCAGGGGTTGGCTGAGTGGACGGGGCCGCACTCGCCGTGGCAGGTCGCCGTGGGAGGTCGCCGTGGGAGGTCATGGTGTTCTCGGACCGCGCCGACGCCGGCCGGCTGCTGGCGGAGCGGCTGCGTCACCTGTCAACGGAGGACGTCCTCGTCCTGGGGCTGCCGCGGGGCGGGGTCCCCGTCGCCGTCGAGGTCGCCCGAGCGCTGAGCGCGCCGCTGGACGTCGTGGTGGTGCGCAAGCTCGGCATACCCGGCCGGCCCGAGGTGGCCATGGGCGCGGTGGGCGAGGGCGGCGTCGTCGTGGTCGACGACGAGGTGATGACGTACGGCCGCATCGGCGCGCGGGAGCTCGCGGCCGTGCGGGAGCGCGAGGAACGGGAGGTGGAGCGCAGGGTCGTGCGCTTCCGCGCCGGCCGGCCGGCGCAGCAGGTGCAGGGCCGGACGGTGGTGCTCGTCGACGACGGCATCGCCACCGGGTCGACCGCGCGAGCCGCCTGTCGGGTGGTCCGGGCACAGGGCGCGGCCAGGGTCGTGCTGGCGGCGCCGGTGGCCCCGGAGGGCGCGGTGCGCCGCGTGCGGGGCGAGGCCGACGAGGTGGTCTGCCTCGAGACGCCGCGCGACTTCTCCGCCGTGGGCCAGTGGTACCGCGACTTCACCCAGACCAGCGACGACGAGGTGGTCCGGCTGCTGCAGACGGCTGATGCCGCCGGCGACCGGGACGCCTCCGGCGAGGAGCGGGTGGACGAGGACGTGCTGGTGCCAGCCGGCACCCTGCTGCTGCCCGGTCGGCTGACCGTCCCGCCGCGAGCTCGGTGCGTCGTGGTCTTCGCGCACGGCAGGGGCAGCAGCCGGCACAGCCCGCGCAACGACGCGGTCGCCGCCGCCCTCCAGCAGCGGGGGCTGGCGACGCTGCTGCTCGACCTGCTCACCGCCGACGAGGAGGGCGAGCGGGAGCTGGTCCTCGACGTCGAGCTGCTGGCCGGGCGGCTGGCCGGCGCCGTGCGCTGGGTGCGGCAGCGGGCCGGTCTCGCCTCGCTGCCGGTGGGCCTGTTCGGGGCGAGCACCGGCGCGGCGGCCGCCCTCTGGGCCGCCGCCGAGCCGGGGTCCGGGGT
>SCVJ01000196.1 GCA_004322425.1 Chitinophagaceae bacterium | reverse complement strand
GCCGCCTTGGCCGACCGAAATCACACCCTCGGCACCCTTCACCCAGCGGATCGCGCCGGCCTCGTCCGACGGTGAAAAAGGGGCGGAAAACTGCGCAACTTCATTCGCGATTGCACTTTTTTCCCATGCGGCGGGGCCGAGCGGGTTTTGCGCGAAAAGATGCTTCAGGTCGGTGAGCAGCAGTTCCTGATGCTGTTGTTCATGATGGAGGCCGAGTTCGACCAGCGCCAGCGCGGCGCGCGGCAGGTCGGGCAGCGCGCTCTGCACCGCGGTGTCGACATGGGCGCGCCAGACGCGGATTTCGTCGAGCGACGGACGCGTCAGCAGCCCGCGCTGTGGCCGCGCGTGGCGCGGCCCCTCGGCGTCATAATAGCTGTTGAAGAGAAAGGGGTAGCGCGCGTCGAACAAGGCATAACCCGGCACATGGTCGCGCAGCACGAAGGTTTCGAAGAACCAGCTCGTATGCGCGAGGTGCCATTTGGCGGGCGACGCGTCGGGCATCGACTGCGCGCTGGCGTCAGCGTCGGACAGCGTCGCGACGAGATCAAGCGACAGGCGGCGCGTCGCGGCGAATCGCCGTGTCAGCACCAGCGCGTCGTCGGTGCCGGCGGTGAGGGGCGATGCATCTGTCTGGCTGGCCATAAGTGGATAATCCCCCGAGGTCCGATTCGGTTTCGCGGTGGAGGGGAATATGGTTACGAGGCGGCGGCTTGTCTAGAACATTTAGGGAACGATATATTCGTCGTTCGAAGCGTGCTTACGCAGCAACGCCGGAAGGATTCGCGCGGAGGCGCAGAGATCGCAGAGACAAGATGTTCACGCGGAGGCGCGGAGACAAAAGATTGGCGGCTTCGCCGCCCGTTCTTCACTTTCTCTGCGATCTCTGCGCCTCTGCGCGCATCGATATTGTTCGCTGTCAGCGCGTCGCGCCGGGCTTCCAGAGGATGTCACCGCCCGCTGCGGCGTTGAGGTGGCGCGTCAGCACGAACAGATGGTCCGAGAGGCGGTTGAGATAGGTGAGCGCGAGCGGGTTGAGGTCGCGGGTCGCCCCCGCAGCGACCGCCGCGCGTTCGGCACGGCGGGCGATGGCGCGCGCGAGGTGGAGCCGCGCCGCCGCCTCGGTGCCGCCGGGCAGGATGAAGCTTTTGAGCGCGCCCAGATGCTCGTTCATCGCGTC
>SCVJ01000195.1 GCA_004322425.1 Chitinophagaceae bacterium | reverse complement strand
CCACTTGATCCTGCCGATGCTGATGCCGAGGAACGCGCGTACCAGTGCCGGGTCGAACTGCGAGCCGGCGCACCGGGTGAGCTCCTCCCGGGCCCAGGCGGCGCTGCGTGCAGCCTTGTAGGACCGGGCCGACGTCATGACCTCGAAGGAGTCGGCCAGCGCGACGATCCGGGCCGCGTAGGCGATGTCCTCGCCGGCCAGGCCGCTCGGGTAGCCGGTGCCGTCGTACCTCTCGTGGTGCTGGCCGATCGCGTCGCCCCACTCCCCGAGCCAGGGCAGCAGTCCCCCGAGCAGCCGGACCCCCTCGTCGGGGTGCCTGTGCATCAGCTCCCAGCTGGACTCGTCCAGGCCGCCGGAGCTGTTGAGGACCGGCGCGGGCACGCTGAGCTTGCCGAGGTCGTGCACCAGCGCCGCCCAGCGGAGCCGGACCCGGTCCTGCTCGGGCAGGCCGAGCTCCCCGGTGAGCAGGTCGGTGAACGCGCGCACCCGCTCGGAGTGACCGCGGGTGCGCTTGTCGTGCAGGCCGAGGATGCCGACCAGGGTCACCACGGTCTCGGCCGCGTCGTACGGCTTCATGGAGACGCCCTGGCCGCGCAGCTTGGCCAGCCGCGTGTCGAGGTCGCGGACGCTGGTGGTGCGCGCAGCCCGCAGTCGCGACGGGGCGCGGTCCGGGAAGATCAGCGACAGCTCGAGCAGCAGGGCCAGTGGCAGCAGCCGGCGGGCCAGCCGGTCAGCGGTGAAGACGGCCACCACGGACGCGCCGAGCACGAGCGCCCACCAGCCCAGGCGGGCGCTGCCCTCCGGCGGTGGCACGAGCCGGGCGACCAGCAGCGCGACGCCGATCCCGATCGCGACGGGTCCGAGCAGGGCGAGCAGGCGCAGCGACGCACCGAGCACGGGGCGAGCCGCCCAGCGGTCGGAGACGGCTGCTGCACGTGCCATGTGACTCCTCGAATGCGTCCCCGGACGCATCGTGACCGACTTCTCGCTCCGTGTCTGCCCTTCCCGCCACCTTTCTCACCTCGCCTCCCACCTCGTCCGTGGCCCTGTCAGCC